>CALMZT010000843.1 GCA_937870805.1 uncultured Chloroflexota bacterium | reverse complement strand
CGACGACGCGCGCGGCGACACCATCGAGGCCTGGAACCGCACGCAGGCGTTCTTCGAGACCATCGGCGAGGACGAGCTGCTCGACACGGGCCTGCCGTCGGAGACCCTGCTGTTCCGGCTGTTCCATGAGGACGGCGTGCGCGTGTTCGACCTGAGCGATGCGACGAACCCGGTTCTCGGGCCGTACCGAATCGATTTCGTACGCAATGTGAGTGGTCATGAGAGCCTCCGCTGCGTCCTTGGCAACGTTCGTGCCGTGAGTGTTGTGGGTGTGAGGCCGTTTTCGTATACTCTGCTGGCTCGCACGCGACCCGCTCGTGTGGGGGAGGCATATTAGGAGGTGCCATGGGCCAAAGCTCCTCGACCGATGTCACGGTGATTCAGAAACTGCTCCTCAGGGCCGCTGCGGCGACGGCCTCCGGGGCGCCGATCCCGAGCTTGCCCGGCGAGACCGCGGACGACCTCAACGACACGTTTGTCACCGCCCTTGGCATCATTTCGCGCTCGTCGCGCCTCGAGGCCGTGATCCAGGCGGTCCGTCCCATTGCCGCTCGGCTCGCCAACACGCCGATCGAGGGCGACAACGAAGAGGCCGACGAGTTCCGCGCTCACGTGCAACACCTGCTTGCGACGCTCGCGGCGCTCCAGGCCTACGACCACCGCGAAGCGGACCACACGATTGTGGATTAGGGGTCAGGGATCAGGGATCAGGGGTCGGTGAAGAGCTCTTCCTGACCCCTGCCCCCGACCCCCGACCCCCGAGGTTCCCTTGGCAGTACCGTGGAACCCCACCAACGCGGCCTATCTGCTCAGGCGCGCCGGCTTCGGACCGACGGCGGCAGAGGTCGACGAGTTCGTCTCGCTCGGGCACGCGGGCGCCGTCTCACGCCTCGTCGACTTCGAATCGATCGACAACACGGCGCTCGAGACGCGGCTGACGCAGCTCGACCTCGACCTCGGCAACGTCTTCTTCCTCTACTACTGGTGGGTCTACCGCATGCTCTACACGGCCCGCCCGCTCGAGGAGAAGATGACCCTCTTCTGGCACGGCCACTTCGCGACCTCCTTTGCAAAGGTCAACGACCCGGCCTTCATGCTGGCCCAGAACCAGCTCTTCCGGCAGCGCGGCATGGGCAGCTTCGAGCAGCTGCTCGTCGAGGTCTCGCGCGACCCGGCCATGCTCTTCTGGCTCGACAACGCCTTCTCGGTCAAGGAGGCGCCCAACGAGAACTACGCGCGCGAGCTGATGGAGCTCTTCTCGCTCGGCATCGGCAACTACACCGAGACGGACGTCAAGGAGGTCGCGCGAGCCTTCACCGGATGGACCTATCGCGGCACCGGGTTCGCTTTCATCCAGGCGATCCACGACTCGGCGCCCAAGAGCGTGCTCGGCCACGCGCTCGCCCCGGGGCGCGGCATCGAGGACGGGGTCGAGGTCTGCCACATCCTCGCCGACCATCCCGTGACGGCGCGGTTCATGTCGCGCAAGCTGTGGCGGTTCTTCGCGGCCGGCGAGCCGCCCCCGGCCGTCCAGGACGCGATGATCGCGGCCTACCGGGCGAACGGCTTCTCGATCCGCGAGGTGCTGCGCCAACTGCTCAAAGAATCGCCACGCCTGCTAGAACACGCCGAAAAAATGGGCATCAGCCTTGACGAATTGAGCGTCAATACGTGGGGTGGACGGCGCAACAAGGAGAGCGAGGAATAATATGCTCACCTTTCCTACTGCCGACAAACTGCCCGACGATGTGCTGGCTAAGCGTAAAGAGCTTCCGCTGAAGCCCGCGTCCGCCATGCTCAGCGGGCAATTCGTGCGCCTTGAGCCGCTGGATTTGGAGTACGACGCTGAAGCCCTGCACACGGTTTCCAACGGCAGCGCGGCAAGTTTGGGCAACAACAGTATTGAGGCTTACGACGCCGACGAGCGCATCTGGCGCTACATGTCGGGTGGACCGTTCGCCAGCGCCGCAGACCTCGCCTCGTGGCTGCGCCCGCAGGTGGAAGCGCCCAACGGCTTGCCGCTGTGCGTGTTCGATGTGGCGACGAACCAGCAAATCGGCGTCGCCAACTACATGGCGAACCTGCCCGAACATCTCAAGATCGAGCTTGGCAGTATCTGGTACAGCCCGCTTGTCCAGCGCAAAAACGCCAACCTCGAAACCACCTATCTGATGCTCCAACATGCGTTTGCGCTGGGCTACCGCCGCGTGGAATGGAAATGTGACGCGCTCAATGAACGTTCACGGCGTGCCGCGCTGCGTATGGGTTTCAAATTTGAAGGCATACAGGAGTATCACTACATCATCAAAGGGCGCAGCCGCGATACCGCGTGGTTTCGTGTGCTTGACCGCGAGTGGCACAGCGTGCGGGAGCGCCTGGAGGGGATACTCTACAACTGAACCGCCGCGCGTAACACTCAACTTACCCAAAAATTACAATTTCATGACATTTACGTCACAACCTTTTGCTACGCTGCTGCGTAATGCATGACAAAGCGAAAGGAAGGGTGATGAAACGTCGAGACTTTCTCAAGCTCAGTGGCGCAGCGGGACTTGCCGGTCTGAATGCTGCACTCATCGGCAAAGCGCTTTCACAAGACAGCGGGTTCATGCCTGGCGAACGTGACCCGGTAGCGCACGTCATTAACCGTTTAACGTTTGGCGTCAATCCACAGCTTTACGATTACGTGCATCAAATCGGCGTCGAAGCCTACATCGACGAACAGCTTAACCCCGACTCGATTGACGACTCCGAATGTGACCAAATCCTGACGTTCTTCCCCCTCATCAGTCAAAGCGCAGGCGAACTCGTCAGCCAGTATCAGGACAATTCGGAACCCGTCGCCATTAACCTCATCGGCTCAACGTTTGTGCGCGCGATTTACTCAAAGCGCCAACTGCACGAGCGTCTGGTGCAGTTCTGGTCAGATCACTTCAGCATTTTCCTTGCCAAAGATGCACCAATGATCTTCCTCAAGGTAGACGATGACCGCGACGTGATCCGCGCCTATACGTTGGGCAGCTTCCGTGATCTGTTGGGCGCAGACGCTCACAGTCCGGCGATGCTGTTTTATCTGGATAACTTTGAAAGCAGCGTCCCCTACCCCAACGAAAATTACGCACGCGAATTGATGGAACTGCATACGTTGGGCGTCAACGGCGGCTACACGGAAGATGATGTGAAAGAAGTGGCGCGCGCCTTCACGGGCTGGTCGATTGTTGGTCCGCGTGATCTGCTGGGCGAAACGGGCGCGTTCACTTTCCGCAGCAACCAGCATGATACTGATGAAAAAGTGGTTTTGGAACACATTCTTGCTGCCGGGCGCGGCGAAGAGGATGGTGAAGAAGTGTTAGACATCCTCGCATCGCATCCTTCTACCGCGCGCTTTATCGCCACCAAACTCGCACGTCGCTTCGTCAGCGATTTTCCATCGGACACCATTGTCAACGCCGCCGCGCAAACCTTCACTGACACCAGCGGCGACATCCGCGCCACGCTGCGCACGATTTTCGCCTCTGAAGAATTCTGGAACGCGCCGCCCAAGTTCAAGCGCCCGTTTGAGTACACGATGGGCATTATCCGCGCGCTGGGCTATCCGGCGTCGATCATTGGCGAATTTGGAGAGCCGCTTTTCCAGGCGTTGCAGGGAATGGGGCATGTACCGTTCCTGTGGCCCGCACCCAATGGCTATCCCGACTTTGGCGCGTACTGGATGAGCAATCTGCTGCCGCGCTGGAACGTGGCAATTGCGGCGGTGGCAAACGGCGGCGACTTTACAGCCCTGCGCGAGTTCTTGAATCAGTATAACGCCAGCGATGATTTAGACGGCTTCATCACGTTCATGAGTGGCTATCTTTTCGGGCGTGAACTGACGGAGCAGGAACTCACGATTGTGCGCGATTTCAGCCTCGCAGCAGGCAGCAGCTTGACCGAGCAGGCGTTGGCAGGCACCGCCCTGTTGATTGCCGCGCCAGCCTTCCAACTGGCATAAGATTTTACCCCTCCCTAAATCCCTCCCCACTTTCGTAGAGAGGGACTTGAAGATGTAGGCGTTTTTGTCTTTCTCCCTCTCTCCATGCAATGGGGAGAGAGTTGGGGAGAGGGGTAAATAAACCTAAGAAATAAAGGAGCATACACAATGTCTCACAACGTCAACCGTAGAGCCTTTTTGAAAGCCAGCGCCACGCTTGCCGGGCTTGCTGCAGCACAGCACACACTGCCCGCATGGATGCCACGCCTTGCCTTCGCGCAGCCGTACAACAACCCGCGCGGCGATGTGCTGGTCGTCATCTTTTTGCGCGGCGGCGCAGATTCTATGAATATGATCGTGCCTTACGCTGAAGACGCTTACTACACAGCGCGTCCAACCCTCGCCATCCCGCGCCCTGATGCCAACACCGGTGCCAAAGCGCTCGACCTCGACGGCTTCTTTGGGCTGCATCCCGCGCTTGCGCCGCTGCTGCCCATCTTTCAAGGGGGCGGCATGACAGCGGTACACGCCGCAGGGTCGCCGCACGCGACACGCTCACACTTCGAGGCGATGAGCTTCATGGAGCGCGGCACGCCCGGCAGTTATGATGTCACGACAGGTTGGGTCGGGCGTCATCTTGCTTCGCTGGATACAGGCAGCACATCGCCTGTGCGCGGTATCGGCTGGGGCACGGCGGTACAACAAGCGCTGTCCGGTGGTCCTTCCATCGTGGCGATGCAGTCGATCATCAATTATCACCTCAACGGCGATACGCAGAGCGCAGCAAACATGCTCGCCTCGTTGGGTTCGCTCTATTCGTTGGAAAGTGAATCGTTGTCTGCCGCCGCACTTTCTACGCAAGCCGCGATTGAAGTCGTCGCCAGCGTCGGTTATGCCAATTACACGCCGCAAAATGGCGCGACGTATCCTGAATATGAATTCGCAATGGCGCTGCGACAAACAGCGGCACTGGCGCGCGCTGATGTTGGCTTAGAGGTCGCGTGCATCGACTTAGGCGGCTGGGATACGCACGCGCAGCAAGGCAGTGTTGAAGGCGATCAAGCGCTGTTGATGCTTCAGCTTGCGGGTGGACTCGCGGCATTTCATCAGGATATGGGCGCAGACATGAACCGTGTGACCGTCGTGGTAATGTCAGAGTTTGGGCGTCGTCTCGCAGAAAATGCCAGCTTAGGGACCGATCACGGGCATGGCGGCGCGCTGCTGCTGATGAGCGATAATCTGAGCGCTGCGCCTGTGGTGGCGAACTGGGTCGGCTTGACGCCTGACGTGTTAGATCGCGGCGAAGACCTACCCATCACGACTGATTACCGTGATGTGCTCACCGAAGTGCTGACGCGCCGCCTGAACAACGATCAGGTGAACAGCGTCTTCCCAGACTATGCGCCACAGTCGTTAAACCTTTTCAACGGGCAAATGTCATCGCAGCCGCCCGCGTGAGATTTCCTCGTAAGTACATAGGGCAGACACATTGGTCTGCCCCTACGGGATAAGCCTGTGCCCACGATGAACTTGCATTGGCTGATCGCTGACTGCTGAAAGCTGTTCTACTGGAACTGTGGCATGATTTCCGCCGCGAAGCGCTTGAGCATCGTGTGATCGTAAGCCACGCGCACGAAATTGGTAATGATGTAATCCGCGCCCGCGTCGATAAGCTGATTGATGCGCTCAGAAAGCTGTGTCGCTGTCCCGACAAATGTGCCTTTCGCATAATCCTCATACGAGGTATTGCCGCGCGCTTTTGCCGTTGCTTTTTCAGGATCGTCGCCATCTTCGAGCAGAAAGATACCCAAGCCTGTGCTGCGCGTGATGCTGTTGTAATCGCGTCCGAGCGCTTCACAGTGCTGACGCAGCACGCCTAACTTCTGGCGCACGAGTTCGGGATTGCCGCCGCCCACGTTGCAGCCCTGCGCATACTGCGCGACCAGCTTCAGCGTGACCTTTTCGCCGCCGCCGCCGAGCCACAGCGGCATATGCGGGCGCTGGACACCCTTCGGCTCATTAATCGCGCCATCAATCGTATAATATTCTCCGCGAAACGTGGCTTTTTCGTCTGTCCACATGCGCGTGACAATTTGCACGGCTTCGGCAAACGCGCGCATCCGATCACGCAGTTCTGGAAAGCCGTAACCGTAGGCACGCCATTCGTGCTCATACCAGCCCGCGCCCAGCCCACAGATCGCGCGCCCGTGACTCATCACGTCAACGGTTGAGGCGATCTTGGCAAGCAGCGCGGGATTGCGATAGCCGTTGCATGTCACCATCTGCCCGATTTTGACGCGCTTGGTATCGCGTGCTAGTCCTGCCGTGATCGTCCACGCTTCAAAACACGTTTCAATCTCCGGCGTAGGAATAGTGTGGAAATGATCGAAGACCCAGATGGAATCGTAGCCTGCTTCGTCAGCCGCTAAGCCCACAGCAGTCATCGCTTCATACTGCTCAATCGGGTCGTCTATCTCGACCAAATCCATGCGCCAGCCCTGCGGGACGAATGTACCAAACTTCACGCTCATGAATAATCTCCTTCGATTTATACTCGCGGCACCGATGAACGGCACGAGTATACCCCGACGCTGGAGACTGGGCATATGCAGCGTTCAACTGCCCTACTGCTCCCCTTCGCAGCGCGCCTTGACAATCCCTAACACATAATCCTGAAAATCACGCAGCATCCAATCTGTCCATATGCCGCCGTAGAAGTTGAAATTGGTAGAGAGACGGTGACGGCTGCTGAGATGCAGCAGCACTTGATTTTCGCCCACGACTTCCAGCGTGTAATTCGCATCCAACACCTCGAAGAAGCGTCCACCGATCTCGTTGAACGGCGCAGGGACGTTCGCGCCGCCCTCCGTGCGAATATTGAAGCTGATCGACGCCATTGGCTGCCATTCCGTGATCGTTTCGATGAACATCAACCCATTATCAAAACTGCCTTGCCGTATCCCCCCGACCCCTTCAGTCAGCAACGTCGCCTCAACAGGTCTAGGGATACCCGCGAGATGGAAGAAGTCAAAACGCTGCTCTTGTGCGGTGATCTCTGGCACGCGAATGATGTTCTGCCATACGGTTTCGGCGCTGGCGTTGATGAGGATTTGCGTGTCTACAGTGCGAATGTCATTGGGTGGAATGAAGCGGTTTTCCAGCGGCGAGACGAGGTAGGGAAGGATGAGCAAAATGAGCAGCACGGAGTAGTTGCGGTTTACCTGCCGCAGCAGCCAGCACATCAGCAGACCACCAATGCCCGCCACGATGATAAAGAACGGTGCCGCCATCAGGATACAGATAAACAACTCGAAAGCGAAGATCAGCGCGAGGCATAAAAAGATGAGGCTGGAGATGACTGAGACTTTGATTGCATCACTCCATGCATAGCGTTTTTCCAACGGCGAGAAAAAGACACTGAGCGCGCCAATCGCCAGCGGCACCAGCGTAATGAAACCCCACGAGAGCGTGGTAACTAGCCCGTTATTTGCTCCCAAGCCGAAAGCAATGCGCGCCAGTATCCCATAGAAAACCGCGATTCCGACACTCAGCCACCTGGGGTTGATAGCAGGCGTCCCATCCTTGCGCTTCAACATTGTATTGTTCCTTTCACAATGTTTAGTTTTTATTGAAACTTCTGAATTTCACTGTATACCTGTTCTGCTGTAGTGTCAACCAACGCAAACGTAGGGGTACAGCATGTCAATGAAGTAGGCTGTGCCCCTATGTGAATTTTACTGATAACTGTGAACTGATAACTTTTGTTCACCTACCCGGCTCAGGAGCGAATTCCACAACGACTACTCATCAAGGTTTGCAGCTTTTTAACCCTGACTCTCTGGGAGCGTTTTTGCTGTGTACGTTCTCCGTCAATGCCGCTGTGGATGATTATTACGCCGAAAAAGAACTGCTGTCAAGACTCGAATCCGTTTTGACCCATTAATAATGCTTAAACACATCCTATAGCTCTTGACAACGTTAAAAGCCTGTGTTAGTCTGTTATTGGTTGTAAAGGATGGGTTTTAATGTCGGATAAACCGCGTATCGAAACAGGAGCAGTCTACTCTCGGCAAGAAGCCGCTGAAGCGCTCGGCATCAGTCTGAGCACCCTCAAGCGTCTTGTGCGGAAGGGCTACCTGAAGATCAGTAAACCACAGGGTATGCGGCGGGTATTTATCACTGGCGAAAGCATCCTGTCCATGTTACAGGAAACTACAGTCGAGAAAGGCGCGTAAGTATGTCGGCGCAAACACAACAATACACGGGAAGAATCTCACAACTGCATAGGCTTATTGTCTCTTGCGATCAAGGCTTTGAGGCATTGGCTTCGCTGCGCCCCGCGAATAGTTGGGTGTTTGTCGCCACCACGCGCCCTGACGGTAAGCCGTATTCGCTAAATAGGTCTCACGAGAGGAGTCGAAGAAACTTCGACTAGACTCTACCCCGCAACGGTTCCCAGCACAGAAAGGGACGTGAGATTGGCAAGCAAACGCAAACTCACGTCCTTTTTTATTCTGCGTGTGGTCGATACACGAAGAGGAAAATATGTTAAACAAGACCTTGCAACTGCTGTACACGGATGGGCGACTGTTTGACCTGATCGATGTGCTGGACCAACTGCACACTGCCGCGAGTGAAGGCTATCTGCATAATTTGACCACGCTGGATACGTCGGAACTGCTGGAAGTGCTGCAAGATCTGGTTTACACGGCGCAAGAAACGATCAGCGAGATCGAAGACGCCAGCGGTATCCAGTCAGACGCAAAACCTGTCTTACGTGTGCTGCCCAAAGCAGCCGGAGATACAACGGAACTGCATCATTAGTTTCAACGTCTATTAAGGGTAAAAGCGCATTCCATTCGCGCTCCCCCGATAAAATGTACGGGCGGGAAAGTCCCGCGAAGGAGGCAAGCGCCGTGCAAGACAGAGACGGCAACCAGAGTTCGGACAGCACCACAGGCGGCTGTGCCTCGCATCAGTCGCCTCCCTAATTAACAGAGCGACTGTTCACTAAATGACAAACAACGAGCAGGTGAGATGTATTGTTCATCAGCGAAAACGGGAAATTACGCGCTCAGGCGATTTATTGGTAGGCAAGAAGAGTCAACAGTTATCAGTTTACGGCGATACCATCGACTAAAAGCTGATAACTGTCAATGAAAATCTATTACCTGGTATTCTAGAATGAGGAAGCCGTACTGCGCCAAATGGGTGTTGGCTGGGCTTCCTCTATGTTTTTTAGCACAAAGTTAAAGCGACTTGTGAAAAAAAGTGGTATACTTTTAGGGTCAGTTGGTGGCATTTGAGAGGTTATCGTCGGTGTCAGTCAGTGCAACTCTACAGGGGCGTGTCCTACTGCTGAACGGGCAAACGTGGGAACCCCTCTCAGTGATTACGGTGCCGCGCGCCATGAATCTGCTGATGGCGGGCAAGGCGATTGTCGTCGAACAAACCGGGGTGTTTTTGCGCACGGTTGCCGATCAATTTCCAGTTCCATCGGTGATCGCGCTGCGTACTTACATCAACGTCCCGCGCAGGCGGGCGCATTGGAGCCGTCGCGGCGTGCTCACACGCGATAATTACATCTGTATCTACTGCGGCGCGCAGCCGGGGTCACACATCAAGGGCAAGGTGCTGGGCAAGAGTGACTTCACCGTCGACCACATCATCCCTCGTTCGCGCGGCGGGCGTGACCAATGGACAAACACTGCCTGTGCCTGTTATGCCTGCAATCATCGTAAAGGCAATCGTCTGCCCCACGAAGCAGGGATGAAGCTGGCGTGGGAGCCGAAGACACCTCGCACCAGCTATCTGGTGATCGCTGTCGGCAGCGGTCCCGATGCTTGGAAACGATATGTAGAATACTAAAAACAGAGGACGCAACGCCTCTGTTTTTAGTTCCACTGCCGAGCAATTGCGTTGCTATGGTTTGAGATTCTTCAGATTGTCCAACTGCCTCAACGCTGACCCGGCGCGATAAAGGGCTTTCTTTGTCGTTTCTAGCAACTGCGGGAAATTGTCTTCATAATCTGCTTGTTCTCTATAGCGCTTCAAATTACGCAGGTGATCGCCAATATCTTTGCTCACCCTATCGTGACGTCGCTCAAATTCCTTCTGAACATACCAATGTACATTTTCACCTTGAGGGAAAGTCTTGTCAGGCAACTTGTCTCGCAGCAGATTTCTTGCTTTGCAAAAGGTCGCATAATACGCACGACTAATTGCAGAGCGGAGTTTGGCTTCATCACTTGGGGGCGCTGAATTCGTACCTGCCAGATAGCGTGATAAATCGAAATATTCAGCCCAATCAAAACTCATCGAAACTCCACATCCACAGTTAGCATCGAATCAGCGCGTTCTAAAATAGCTAACCATTTCCGCTGTCGAAATTCATCAAAACGTTGAAGGATTTCATCTACATTCGCCACATCTGTCACAATGGAAATGAGCAAATAGTCACTTTTGGCATCGTCATCGTGGATGAGGTCTAAACGTAAGTCAGAATCTTTGAAATATCCTTTAATAGCGTGATAACTCTCATCCAGCAGTGTTTCTAGAGAAGGATGTTGGTTGAGAAAGGTAGATATTTTCTCCACTTCGCTAAGGGCATAATTTTCCCCAACGTGTTCCATATCCATAAGATTTTCCAACATTACAAGCTTCTGATCGATCAACTATAACATGGAAATCGGCTGAAATTGACCTACCCGTATACACCGTTTGTTTGTAGGGCGATTGCATGAAATTTAATGAAAAGGCTATGAGGGTTCACAATATATCTGTAGGGACAAGCGTACAGGGCTG
>CALMZT010000842.1 GCA_937870805.1 uncultured Chloroflexota bacterium | reverse complement strand
TGATTGTGCCTTCGCCGTAGTCGTTCCAGGTCACCAATTGAACGATGTCTGCATTGTTCGTTAAAGCCATCTCCAGTGTATAGCGCAAGGTGTCACCATTCTGTGGGTCGATAAAACCATAGCGCGAGCGCACACCCGCCTCTTCATAAATGTCATCAAATGAAGGAAAGGCGCTGCCCACGATAAAGTCCTGACGCTGGGCGTTGCGATAGAACAATTCGAGATAGGATTCCAACACGGCAGGTGCCATCGTAATGCCGCCCGCCATATTCATGGGGGGCCAAGGATAACCGGACAGCGCCGCCCAATCCATATGTCCGTCTAAAGTGACAAGCGCCGGAGTGACATCCAATACCGAGAATATCGTTTCCCAATCCTGTGGAGTTCTAAAGTACTGGGGACCAAAGACAAACAGCAGCGGCTGCCCCTCATATCGTACATAGGCGTCGTCAACGAACCAGTTGTTTTGCACAAAGAGCATATCCTCCTGCGCACGTTCATGTGTATCGTCTTCGCTCAGATAACCTGCTTCTACCATATTCCTGATCGTCCGGTCTTCATAGGTGATGATAAAACGTAAGCCTGCGCGTCTTATATGCTCGAACAGTTTGACTGTACTCTCGTTCATCACCGCGTAGTCTCGGAACTCTTCGATGCCATACCAATCGACGATGACGCCATCAATGCCGCTGAGTTTCATCAGCAGCACCTGATATTCCAGCACTGTGTCATCCTGTGAGTCGTAAGGTCCGGTCAGCGGCATATAGTAAGACGCAATTTCTGGACGTCCATTTTCGTCTAACGAATTGGGGTCGAAGTAATCCATTGTCCAGTGCCAGCCCCAGTAGCCGCTGACGTCGGGGGTTTGATACCAGGGCATGTAGTGCGCCATCAGCAGTGGACGTTCAGAGGTTTCCTGATCCTGAGCACTCACAGAATGCCAGCCATTCAAGGAAATGGTCACTATGATGAACAAAATGCCTTTCATAAATCTTTGTATCGTCATCTCTAACTTCCTTTTCAAATATCACAGCGTTCAAATCTTATGGCGTTTTCTCGCGCTGGCTTTCGCTGGCGGTGAACAGATTACAATAGTCAATCTGCGCCTGCCACTGCGCCCGCTGGACATGCTCACCTTGCGCGCCATGTCTCCAACTTTTGACAGGAGGAGTGAATGTCGTGAAACGCGGCACTATCCCATTGGCATGATTGGCGTCCCAGACGGAACCGAAATAAAGATAAGTATCGCCATAGCGATAGGTAATCTGCTCGTTCTGGTTATTGTTCCACATGACAATTAACGCGGGGTCATGCGTATCACGAACGTAGTGCAATCCTGCTTCATAGAGCACTTCAAACAGCGCGCGCGCCTGAGACTCGGACATTGAGATGATGTAAGGAGCAATCTGCGTCGGGTCGGCAAGGATGACATCAAGGTTTTCTGCTATTCTGTTGCGGACGCCCGTATGCAGTTTGAAGAACTTGAGTAAGCGCAAGAGTGTTTCACGTTTGCGATCTCGCTGTGACAATAGAGTATCCGCAGTGGTTTCAATGGACAGTTGCAGCGCTGATGACACTGCAAGCTCAACACCGCTAATCAGGAGGGTTTCGGTCACAGCGTCGTAGGTTATGCTCGTGGGTATAGGAGTATCGTTCACTTTGGCAACAATGTTGATTGTCTCGTGAATGCCGTGAATGTAAAGATTGAACGTGCGCTGTGCGGGAATTAACGATGTATCCCCTTTGCACGCCTCAATCATGAATTCCAGGCGACTGCCGAGCCATTTTACGCAAAAAGTGGTCGTGCAGTAACTAGCCTCAAGATATGCATTCGTCTCGCCATCGTCTTCGTACAGAGTGAACCTATTGTCTGCACCCGCGCAAACATGTACGTGCAGTTCAGTGGGGTTAGCAACGGAATCCGCGCCGCCCTTTGAGGCTAACGGCACGATTGCGCCCGCTCTTGCAAAGAGTGGAATATCCTCCAGCTTGCCGTAAAGTGTGTACCAGCGGCTGCCTGCGAAATGCTCCCCTGTGAAAAAGTGGTACCAATCTCCTTCCGGCAGCCAAAGAACCTGACGTGCCAGCCTGGTCTCCTG
>CALMZT010000841.1 GCA_937870805.1 uncultured Chloroflexota bacterium | reverse complement strand
TTCGCTTTTCAACAGCCATCTGTACCTGAACAAGGGGTTTAAACCCCTTGTTCGATAGATCACGAGCGAAAGTCCTAATCCTATTTTGTAGCCAGTTTCAAACGTACAATTTGCAGATTGTGTTGAGTCGTTTTAAGCGCGACGAGATCAACTAGCAGCAATTGTGTTTTCTCAGCCCGTAGCAACAATTGTTCGGCTTCTTTGTACACATTTCTGCGCATCAGCAGTGCCGCAAGATTGGATTCTGCCCGTGCTAAAGCGAAAATATCCTGCGCTTGTTCCAATAGAGTGACTGCCAACGAAAGATAACGTTTTGCTGAACTAAGCTCACCCTTCGCATCATAAACCCGACCCACCAAAGCATACAAACGTCCTACAGTTGATTTTTCATCGGCAGCCAGTGGGATAGCGTTCTTGGCATACACCAAACTTCTATCAAGCTCCTTTTGTAATAGTGCCGCCTCACTGCGAAGTGAAAGGACACGGATAGTGGTTGGAAGTGCTGTAAGCAACTGCTGTGCCAACAGTCCATCGCCGACATCGATAGCAATCTGTGCTTGTTCTAACCGTACCATGTTGACTAAACGGGTATCGCGGTATTGAGTGGCTGTGCGCTGTGCCCTTTCAATCTCTTCAATAGCTCTATCATATTCTCCCCTGTACCGCAGCAGCACCGCCAACTCTAATAAGGCACGCGCCTGTTCAATGAACATTCCTTTATTGCCTGCTTCAATAATCGCTGCCGTAAACGCTTCTTCGGCTGTATCCCATTCCGCAAGCCGCCGCAAACAAATCCCATAGAAGATTAACAGCATCGGGTCGTGTGATGAGAGGGATTCCAATATCGCGCGCCATATCGCCCAGTGCCCTTGATGCACACCTTCCGCAGCAAACAATTCTGCCCAATGTTCGCGCCGATCACCATCCAATATCAGCCATCCCGACAGCAGAATATGTTCTACTAAAGGCAGCGCATCCCTTGTGGAATATCCAAAGGCACTTTCGAGTTCATCAAGCAAGACGCGCAGCAGCAGCATATCCTCAGGCTTTCGCCGCACAAAATTTTCCAGGACGACGCGCACGGCTGTGGGCAGGCTCACATAGTCAGGAGAGTCCAATTCTACAAAATCTCGCTGTGCCAGAGTCATGATATGTTCCAGATTAAAGCGCCTGTCCCATAAGCGCTCCAGACGCGAAATTTCCACAGATCCGGCTGGACAAAGCATAAGCATCAAACAACTTAACTTTACATCGGGCGCTAAACTGTTGTATGCCGTCATCAACAACTGCTGGACAATACCATCATCATGGGTCTCAAAATAAGATGGATTACGCATAAGCATTCTCACTGCAAAAGGATTTCCCTTTGTTCGTTCGCAGACTTCATCAAAATCGTCAAATTCAGAGGTGGCAAGGTATCGAGCAAGTTCTTCTGTCTGAGATCGGGTGAGGGGTTGTAATTGAATATGAACGGCAATCCGACTTAAAGGCTGGTAACTACGAGTAATGATGTAAACGAACGCAGGGCTAAGATATTCGAGCAGATCATCCAAAGCTGCAAGATCCTGGAGTAGGGCATCAGCATCGTCTAACACAATAGCGGTGCGCCACATCATGAGATACTCACGGAGGGAAATGCATAAACCTTCAGGGAACTTGTCCTGGATGATTTGCTGGCGAATAATCTGCGTCGATAAAGGGCTGCGCACCCAACACAGATCGACAATCTCTTCAGTATTGATTTGTTGGCGGACAATTTCCTGAACTAATGTACTCTTCCCTATGCCTGCTGATCCAGTCACATAGATATGATAACCGCTACTGTCTAAGACATGTCGAACTTTGTTCAGCATTTCATCACGTCCAATGAGGCGTGCGGGCATTACTTGTGGTAACAACGCAAACAAGCGTCGTTTCCGCTGTCGTATTCTCGCTTCTTTCTCGGCTTCGATCAGCTTCTCTGTCATCCGTTCTAAAATTCGGTAATGATACCTTCTGAGTGAGCGCTTATGAAAAGCGCTCGCCGAACTAATTTCCTCCAGCGTCAGCGCCAGATCGACGCGCACATAACGATAATACGTATAACTCCAGCCCAACAGTTCTGTACCAGGCTTTGATGCATCAACCTGTATCGCCTGAAGAGCGGCTGTGCGTGTTTCATCTTGCCGGGGTGGGGGTAAATTAAACACTTTGCGATGTACCACAAATTGCGCTGTGATAAGTTCGACTAGAAATTGATTGGCAACAAAAACGCGCAAATGTGATGCCGGTGGAAAGTCAGGGTTGGCAAGTAACTCTTCAATAATCAGCAGAAAATAAATAGGATTTGGCGCGCCTGCATCCGGCACAGCATGAATCATCGCCTCTAACGCTGCACGTACATAGTCAACGCTAATGAAAGGCGGTTCACCAGAGGGCATTGGGGAAGGTGTTGACTCCGGCATGAGTGCCTATTCGTTTATACATTTGAAAGCCAGTAAAGGGATGTCCTAGAATACCATCATGAATTGCCCACGAACGTCCGCGAATGTGCTTCCAGGTATCAGGAAGGCGAAATAGGTTATCCGGCGTTAGCTTACGGTAGAGTTCTCCACCGGGCTGAAACTCCTCATGGATACTCATCATGTCTTTATAACCACGCAGGTAATTAAACCCATATTTTTCAAAGGCAATCGCATTGTGGTATGCCATCGGTTCGATGAAAAACATGTCATGTCCCATATTAGTAACAAACTGCTCAAATACGGGCACTGCCTGTTTAAAGACCCGCATTCCCGGGCGGATCTGCCCCGGAGAAAGCCCACTTTCCATCGCGGTAAGTTCTGCCTCAATGTTACGGCTCGATGTGCCAAGGTGCGTGGAATTGCCCTCATGATCGATGTCAATGTTATGGCGTGGCGCACTGGGATCATTCACCACTACCAAAAGCACAAGAAGCTGATGGTTGAATGTATCTGCCATATTAAAATACAGCACAGGATCAATATCAGCGGCACGGCGGCGCACAGTGACTTCCATCGCGCGACTACCTTCTGGACAGCGGAAATGTACGACTTTTTTACCGTCTGCGGTCAGTGTCTCACGGTCAATGATATACGATGAGAACAGCCACTCCGGCAGCAGTGTGCGATAAATCGCAATCTTCTCTGCTTCCGGTAAATTATTGATCTCTCGGATTGAGCTTGGGTACATGGGCGTTAGTAGTCATTCTTCAGGGCGCGGCGCATTTCGCGTTCAGCGTCGCGCTTGCCAATGGTTTCCCGTTTATCGTACAGCTTCTTGCCCTTCGCTACTGCAATTTCCACTTTAGCGCGACCATTTTGGAGATAGATCATTGTTGGGATAATGGTATACCCTCGCTCACGTATCCGATCCCTAATTACACGAATCTCTTTTTTGTGCAGCAAGAGTTTGCGTGGGCGCAGCGGGTCTTTATGTCCTGCATAAGACCCTTGAGAGTAAGGAGTGATGTGAACGTTATACAACCACAATTCTCCATCTCGCTCTTGCACAAAACCATCGCCAAGATTCACCTGATTGGCGCGAATGGATTTGATCTCTGAACCCATCAAAACTAATCCGGCTTGAAAGGTTTCCTCCAGGAAGTATTCGTGCTGCGCTTTGCGATTTTTCGCAATGATTTTGATGCCTTGAAGTTTCATGGTTAACTACCCAACTGCTGTAAGTAGCGAATCGCCTCACCGATTTCGACATCACGACCATTCTCGTCAGGAATCATGG
>CALMZT010000840.1 GCA_937870805.1 uncultured Chloroflexota bacterium | reverse complement strand
AAAAACGCCCGACGCGATGGAAACGAGCACAAAAGATTCAATTCTCCAAGTAAATTTAATTTCGGACAAGCCTTTAAGCCCCTTGTTCAATGAGCCGCCTCACTTAGCGTGGGCGGTTGATGATGGTGAAGGTGTCCGGCTCTGGTGTCACGACGATGATCGGCTGCGGCTCTGGTAACTCACCACAGCGCGTTTCATAGCTAAAGGTGAAATCCGCGCCGTTGGGGGCATTGACCTGCAATTCACCCGTCGCTAAGACGTAGAGGATGGCTGTAGGCGAACGGGCGATTTGCAACGTAACGCCGTTCTCGCGGGCGTAAGCGATGCCGTTGCTGATCTGCTGCACGCTGACACGCAGCGCCAAAAAGCCCTGATTGCCACTGGTGACGTAGATGTCGAGACCGCCGCCGAGCGAACAGAATGCCGCGAACGGGTCGCCATAGTCGTTGATGCGCGCTAAGGACAACAGGATTTGCGAGAGTTCTTCAAAATTCTGCCATGTGTACACTCTACCCTGTAGACTGATCGTGCCGCCTGCGGGGTTTGCCGCCGCGATTTGTGCCGCGAGTGCTTGCAGTTCTTCGGGATTGCTGGTGCTCAGGTTAAAGGTCAAGACGTCGTAGCCGCTGCCGCCGTCGATCACCCCGTTGACCGCGCCGATGCCCGCAATAATCACCGTATCGTCGCCGCCGCCCGCGATGATGCTGCCGTTGACCGCGCCGCTGTTGATGATGGTATCGCTGCCGCTGCCGGGCACTGGATCACCGGGCTGGGGGGCACTTGGAAGACTGGCGTTAGGGTCTTCATCGCCGTAGATATTGCCGTCGAGGACGCCCGCATTGTCGATGGTGTCGTTGCCTGTGCCCGTCACAAACGAGCCGTCGCCGTAGACATTGCCGCTGACGTAGCCATTGTTGGTGATGCTGTCGTTGCCGCTGGCGTTGCCGTCGTAGGTGTCGCCAACGATGTTGATGACCGTGCCATTGTTAATCAGCGTGTCGCTGCCGCTGCCATTGCCAATCGCTGCGTCGCCAATGATGGCATAGGCAGTGCCGTTGTTGATGATGATGTCGTTGCCGCTGCCATCGCCGTAGATGGTATCGCCGACCATCTCAATATCTGAATCGCCATTGTTGATGATCGTGTCACCGCCGCTGCCACCATCGTATAAGCTGTCCCCACTGAGGCTGGTATCCGTCAGTGAGCCATCAATGATGATGAGGTCGTTGCCTGTGCCCGGTGTGCCGCTGCCTGTGTAATCCCCTGCGACCTGAGAAGAAGTCGTGACGCCTTCTTCGATGATGATGTTGTCGTCGCCAGCGCCGCCTTCGACATCCCCGGATGGTTGATTATTGACATCGCACACAATCGTATCGCTGCCCGTTGAACCCGTATCGGCGGGGCTGCACGTCGCGCGCGTTTGCAAGACGCTGAACAGCCCAACAGCCACCAGCGCCAATAAGAGAATGTAACGAATAAATTTCATGATCGTGCCATCCAAGCAACATTAAAGGATATTACCACTATAGTCTAAATGCAGGGCAAAGAGCAAGCGTGGGAAAAACAACACTTTTTTAACCCAATTGAGGGAAGAAGGTTAGAAAAGCGATGGCTATGAGGTACTTGCAGGGGATTATTTTGGGTCATATGCAGGCTCATCACAAACGAAATTTCTACAGGTTTTTCATGGTTGCGCTGGATAGGAGAGAAGGGCACAGCGTGCTGTGCCCCTACAAATATTCGTGCTACGGGCAGCTACCCTGCGCTAAGGTGTAGTCCTGCGTATAGCTGTTATTGGTTTCGTTGGTTTCGGGTACCTGGTTAGAGGTATCGATTGAGACGATGATACGGTGCTGCTGATTCGGCGCGGCATTGACGAACATCGCTACGACGACGACAAAATTGCCGCCAACAGGCATCGGATTGAACGTGCCTGAACCTGTGGCAATCGTCTGGTTGGTCGAAACCAGCACATCCTGTACCAGCACGACGCCGCCTGATGTACTCGGCGCTGTGCCGATGTTGGCAATGTTCATGAAGATACTGAACGCTTGCCCGCACGCTGGTGACAGTGGGTCAAAGCGGAAGCCATTGACCAGCAGATCAGGCAGTGTCGAGGGGGTTGCCGTTGCCGGAACAGGCGTGAGAGTCGGTGGCGGCGGTGGTTCGACAAACGGAACCGTGCTGAAATCGCCCGAAGTGGCAACGGTGCTCGGCGCAATCCAGCCTACCGTGCCGTTGGGCGCGCGCACCTGATACCAGCGGCTGTTCAAGTTGCTGAGTCCGATCACCTGCGCTACTTCGCCCGCGTACAGGACGCCGACAATGGGATACAGGGTCGAGTCGCCGGAGCGTAAATTAGCATTCACAATCGCGGTGACACGCGGCTGGTTTTCTAATCCTGATTGTGTGGGGCGCGGCGTACCATTGGGGTTGGGTCCAAGCGCTGTCGGCGTGGGCAGCAGCGTGGGCAAGGCGCGAGTTGGAGTGAGTGTGGGCGTCGGCGTGATTAAAAACGGCGGAATCTCGTTCTCGACACGCAGCGGACTCACCATCACAAGCACGGGGTTGCGACTGGGCACAGCGATGTTCAGGCGGATTTCGTACAGCCCATCCTGCACCAGCCGCGTGTCCCAACGCCCCAATTCTCCGTCCGTGATGGGAATTTCGCTGTACAACGCCGGGAACCAGGGCGCGTTTTCGGCTTGTGGCGTGCCATCGTCGTTCATACGGCGGAACTCGACGTAGTAATGTGTCATGCCAGCGACGTTCGCTGACCCCATGATGGGCATCACGCCGCGCAGGAGATACACAGGCGGCGGGAAGCTGATGTTGGCGTCAGGGTTCACATCCTGCTGCGCGGTGACGAACGCCGCAAAACCCGCCAGTAAGACGATGATGAAAGCCAATCCGAGTCGTCGTTTGATGATGTGCATAGCTTAGTCCCCGTGAAAGCTAGAATTCAAACAGTGCGGCGACAGAAATTGCAAAACCTGGCAGCACAACTCCACCTGTGAGAGTCTCTTTGTCAAGCAAAATATCCTCATCGTCGGGCGTGAGCACAATAATAAGGCGCTTGTCAGGATTGGCAATCCATACCAGTTGTGTGCCGTGTGCCATGTAGTAGAAGGCTTTTTCGCGCAGATCCTTCAGCGAGTCACCTGGTGATTTCACTTCCACCGCCAAATCGGGCATCAGCGGAACAGCGCCTTTTTTAGTCACAGGCAGCGCGCGTGCCGCACTCGTAAAGGAGACATCGGGCAAACGCGCATTATGTTGATCTTCTGGCACGCGATAGCGCACCTCGAAGGCAACACGTCCTAAATTTCGCGGACGGACAAACTCACGCAGCGCCGCGTAAAAATTGCCCGCAACGAGGCTGTGTTCTTCGGTGGGCATGATTTCGACAATCTCCCCGTTGATGAGTTCAAAACGGCGATCAGTGTTTTGCGGTAAGTCAACAAAGTCTTCAAACTCGTCCACTGTGTAGAGACGTGGCTGTATAACCATGAGTCATCCCTCATTTATGTGACTAGTTCTATTATAAGACGAGTTTGTATCTACGCTTGACGCTTAGCCTACGGTTTATTTACCGCGTTGGCGGGGATCAAGCGCATCACGTAAGCCGTCACCCAGCAGGTTGAAACCCAACACGGTA
>CALMZT010000839.1 GCA_937870805.1 uncultured Chloroflexota bacterium | reverse complement strand
CATCTGGTCATGACGGTGACGCGCGCGAAATTTGAGCAGCTTAGCAGCGGCTTGATGACACGTTTGAATAGTCCTGTGAATCAAGCGTTGAAGGACGCTGGTGTCACGAAGAAAGAGATTGATGAAGTCGTGCTGGTCGGTGGGGCGACACGTATGCCAATGGTGCAAGAGATGGTCGTTTCACTGCTCGATAAGCAGCCGAACAAGAGCGTTAACCCCGACGAGGTGGTGGCAATCGGTGCCGCACTACAAGCAGGTGTACTCGCTGGCGAAATCAAAGACGTTCTGCTTTTGGACGTCACACCGTTGAGCCTTGGCTTGGAAACGATGGGTGGCGTCATGACGAAGCTCATCGAACGCAACACCACGATTCCGGTTCGTAAGAGTGAAACGTTCTCTACGGCAGCGGACAACCAAACAGCAGTAGACATTCATGTCTTGCAAGGCGAACGCCCGATGGCGGCTGACAACATGACCCTGGGCAACTTCCGTCTGGAAGGGATTGCACCAGCACCGCGCGGAATGCCACAAGTTGACGTAGCCTTTGACATCGACGCGAATGGTATCCTGAATGTGACCGCGACAGACAAGGCAACAGGTAAGGCGCAGAAAGTGACGATCACGGCTACGACGAACCTGAACCAGAACGAGGTTGAACGTCTTGTGCGCGAAGCCGAAAAGAACCGCAGCGCCGATGAACGCCGCGCAGAATTGGCAAAAGCGCGCAATGAAGCGGATGCCTTGATCTATCAGGCAGAAAAAGCGCTGCGCGAACTGGATACCAAAGTGCCAGAAAGTGATCGTTCGGCAATCCAGGCGCAAATTCAGAAACTCAACGAGGCACTGCAAAGCGAAGACCTGAACCGCATCCGTCAAACGATGCAAGACCTACAAAATGCGACGTATGCCCTGTCGCAGCAGATGTACGCTGATAACAGCGCGACTAACGGAGGCAGCACAGGTGGCAGACAGACAGAGCCGGGTGATGATGTGGTAGAAGGCACGTACACCGAAGTCTAAGTCCAAACATGAAAATAGAACGCCGGGTGACAAACATCTGGCGTTTTTATTTGCAACCTTCGTGTGTTAAAACCGTACTGTAAAGTAGGGCTTTAGACAGCAGCGAAGGAGAACGATCATGAGCCAAGAACCCGACCACCTCGACCAAACCACGCCCAGCAGCAAAGAAGTTGGGTTAAACGATTTTCTGGCAGAAGTGACAGGCGCAGCGCGCGAATTGACGCAAAGTATACGAGGCTCGGTCACACGCGCGATCAATCAAAGTGGAAAAACAAGCGTGACAGGCAATACGCCACTGCTGGATATGTATGAGACTGAGGACGTGGTGATCGTGCAAACCGCGCCACTGGATACTATCACAACACCTACTGTCGAAGTCTCGATGGCAGGCGATATGCTCACGATCAAGATCACAACGCAGGCAAGTTCCGAAATTGCTGAGGAAGCATACCTGCTTCGTGAGCGACTCTACGGAGAATTCACACGCACCATTCAGATACCGCGCGCGGTAAAAGCCCATGAAGCGAAAGCGCGCTTTAAAGATGGGCGATTGACGATCACGCTGCCTAAAATGGCAGATACCAGTCCAAACATTATCAATGTGCAGATGACAGAGTAGGAAAATCCTGATACACCGTCGATGTTTTGTACCCTTTTGTTTCCAATTCCCATTAGCTAGATTTTCAATGTGAATCAAAAACAGGGACAACATTTGCCCCTGTTTTGATCGTTCTTGTTTATGCTGAGTCTTTGGCGTAGGCTGCATCGAGCACTTCAAAATCGGTGAACAAGAAGTGATCGTGATAGTAATGTATCCATAGGAACGCCAGAATGGAGGTGTAGTAGGCAATATCGAAATGCTGGTTGGGATTGAGTCCGGGACGCACAATGCCCGTCATGATATAGACCACTGTGAATAGGATTGCTGAGCCACCCAAAAGCATCGCGCTAAACATGTACAAGCCGCGCGAATCCTTGCCTTTGCTGAAACGGGCAACCAGCGGCGCGCTTTGATCGAGATTGCCGTACTGCTGCTTGATCTTGAGGATGTAGAACGTAATGGCAAGGTACTGGAATGAATGCCACGTGTTCAAGCCCTGAAATGCGGTATCCAGATTGGGCAGCGCGGGCATCGTGAAAGCAACGGCAACTGTACAGAGGATGAAGACCGTTTTGGGCCAGTTGACGTAGCCGCCGCGAATTTCCTGCACTGTTTTGATGATATAAGCGATCAGTGCAGCGCCAAAAATTCCACTCATCACGACGAAGAACCACGTCTGTTGGAACACGTCAGGAATGACGCGCGTGAGATCATTGACGCCGATCTCAAACTGCCCTTGACTGATTTTCAGCGCAGCAATAGGGAACAGACACGTCAAGATCACAGCGTAATCAATCAGGCGTGCAATACGTGTGATGGCACTACCCTGACGCACAAATTTATGTTCTTTGCGGTTGTAAAGTTCGACAATGTACGTCACTTGATGCAGCACATGTGTCGCTGCCCAGAAAAAGAAAAGGGTGAGCAGCAGCGTGAGATTGAGATATGCCAGCGAAATCACGACAATGGGGATGAGAATTGATGAGCGAATCAGCATGGGATAGCGCTTTTTAAAGTTCTCATCCAACCCTGTACGCAGGAACGTGGACATCATGTGTGGTCCGCCGATGGCAACTGCGACGAAACCGTTCACAGCGTTACGCGCTAGATCCTCATCGACGTTGAACTGCACGAGCACTAAATAGATCAGATACGGCAGTGGGACGACAATCACGCTGAGCGTGATGAAAAGTAAATCCCATTTACGGTTACGCAGCCATAGACTGCTTTGTGATATTTGTTGTGATGAAACTTGCGACGGTGAGAAATTCGCCGTTGTTGCACTCATGACACTAACCTCCTCGCTAAAATTATTTAGCATCGCTAAGTAATTTTAACCAAGTTGTTGCCAAAAAGATACGATTTTGCTGAATTTTCTCATTTTGGCACGATATGGTGGTCACGACAGCGAGGTTCATAGGCTTCCTGAGCGCCCACCAGGATGATGGGATCGTTGAAATTTGCGGGCTGTCCATTGACAAGGCGCTGTGTGCGGCTGGCTTGTTCTCCACATTGCACACAAATCGCGTGCAGCTTGGTCACTTCCTCTGCGCGGCACAACAGCGCAGGCATCGGACCAAAAGGCTCACCGCGAAAATCTAAATCAAGCCCGGCGAGGATCACTCTTATGCCGCGACTCGCGAGTTGTTCGGTGATCGCCACAATACCATCGTCAAAAAATTGCACCTCATCAAACGCAACAACAGTGGTGTCTTTTGATAACTTTCCGATCAATTCTTCAGAGTGCGCAATCGGTTCAGCTTTAATATTCTGTCCATCGTGGCTGGTGATATGCTCGATGCCGTAGCGGTCATCAAGGCTGGGTTTAAAGACCTGCACCTTTTGCCTGGCAATAATCGCGCGCCGCACACGGCGAATGAGTTCTTCAGTCTTGCCACAAAACATGCTGCCGCAAATCACTTCGACACGTCCGAAATGATGGATCATTTTTGCTCCTAAGTATTAGAACAGACGATACGCACCCTGAACCTGTGAACAAGGGGTTTAAACCCCTTCTTCGGGCTAAGCCTGCGTAACA
>CALMZT010000838.1 GCA_937870805.1 uncultured Chloroflexota bacterium | reverse complement strand
GCCTGGGTCGTCGGCGCAATCGTGCGTGTTTCAGCAGCAGGATTTGCATTGAGGACAGCGCCTGCACTCGGCAAAACCGCGCGGGCAACGCCGATGGCATAAGGCAATGTGAGCAGCAGCGCAGGGATGAAGCTCAAGGCAAAGGCGCGTGTCCAGCGTTTACGCCCGGCAACGATCAAATACAGACTTAAGGGCAGCAGCACAAAGGCAGCATAGTGAATCTGCCCAGTGATGACCAGCAGCGGCAGATGTAACCACTGCCCCCATTTTTTGCCTTCGACAAATCCCGCTAGCCCTGCGCCAAGTGTGAGTAGGATGAAAAACGGCAGCAAATCCTGCGCCCAGATTTTGCGTGAATACAGCACACCCCAGGGACTCACTGCATATGCCAGCGCCGCCACCAACGCCGCCGTGATGCCGTAATAGCGCCGTGCAAGCATATACGTGAATGCAACAGCCAACACATTCAACAAGCCAATATACTGTGTTGCCAGTGTGGGGTCGCTGCTGAACACATACGGCAATGCCATCACGTAGATATTGAACGGCGCATTGGGAATGCCTACCGACGAACTAATACCTAGCAACGGGAAATCGCGTCCGCGCGCCATGTCCAGCGCAAGCTGCGATAAAGCGGCTTCATCACGTTTGAATTCGATTAAGCCGGGCGCGCCAAGCCGCAGCACTGCCGCCAGCGTGAGAACAGCGATGAACGCCGCCCACTCCAGACGCGACTTAGGGAGCATCGTTTTCTTGCGTTGGCACGGGTGGGAAATCGCCCGCTAACAGAGCAATCTCGCTGAGATACACATCATACTGATGTCCTGAGGCGTAGAATTGCACGCTGAGGATGACTGCTGGACGCTGGTCAGGTCGGAAGCTCGTAAACAGGTTATCGCTGACGTAGGTGTACCACATGCCCATATTGACCCGTTCATGTGTGAGCGCGCAGCTTTCACAGCTTAAAGGGTAATCATCGGACGGGTTAGCATAGGCATAAAAGCCATGAAACCAATTTTGTGCGTTGCCATTGATGTCTATGTAATCCATACGCAGCATCAAGGGACATTCACTGCCCCGAATACCACACACACTCAACGATTGGCTGTTCACCTGAAAATTCGCACGTATAAATAGTTGATCGTAGGCAGTGACATCAAAGCCTCTACTCGCAGGGTCTAAGCCTTGTGAGCACCCTGTTTGCCCATGTGAACTGGCGTTATCGGCACGTATCAGGCGCAGCACCAATCGTTCGTCCACTAATTCCGTGTTGAGGAAACCCAATGGCGGCTCATCGGCGGTATTGCTGCATTCCCAGATGGTAGGAATACGCGAATTTTGACGGCTCTCACTGAATGACGAGTTCTGGAGTAAGTTGACATAAGCAGGCGAAAGAGAAACAGTGTTGTTGGCGTAGATAATGCCCTGCTGGTTTGCTGGGATGCTCAAGCCATCGCGGGGTTGCAGCGGTGAAACTAGCGCGGCAATGCCATCACGGTTGATGACACGTACTTGCGAGTCGTTCGCTGATAAGATGTAGTGACCGCTGCCCGCGACATAGACTTGTGCGCCGCCGGCTGTTCGCAGCGTCATGCGAAAATCACGTCCCAAACGCTCGGTGACAAAAATATCAAGTCTGCCATTAAAACTGCCCAAATCAATATTGTATTGACCACTGCTCCAATCGAAACGAGGACGCTGCGCATCCAAAAGTGTGATAGTACTGTCGCTGAATAAGGTCACAGCAGCGATCAAACGTCTGTTTTGCTGTTGATCGGTGAACAAAATAGTCGATTGGGATTCGGATGGGATACTGACGTTTGTATTGTTCAATACCTCTCGATACAAGCGCACTGCCTGTTCCACAAGATCTGATTCAGTAACGATAGCCGTGCCACGCCCAACGGTGAGCACGACTTGCATATTCACCGTCGATTGAAAAAGAAAATAATGGATGCCAACGGTGAGCAGGGCGCAAACGATACAGAAAATGCCGAAAGCAATGAGCAGCACACCCCACGCCATTTGATCGGGGTTGAGGGTACGGGGTGCGGCTGGAATTTCCGAAGTGATTCTTATATCCGCCAAATGATGTAACTCCATGCGAGACATTGGGGCGCATTATACTCTCACATTAAAGTTCGTTAAAGTGCTTGCCTTGTGACATAATTTGTGTTATCTTAATCGGGAATGGCACATTTACAATCTATTCTTATCCAGAGCGGTGGAGGGATCGGCCCTACGAAACCGCGGCAACCCCCCTCATAACGGGAAGGTGCCAAGTCCGTCAGAGAGTGATCTCTGAGAGATGAGAACGCAAACCGGAGCGTCCGGTGGAACGAACTCAATAGACTTCAAACCGAAGTCTTTTTTTGTGTAAAAACTAAAAAAGACCCGGACTGTTTGGATAAGAATTTTTATCTAGCAGTTCGGGTTTTTAATTTGGAGGCAATGATGGTGGCAACCCTTCAAGAGAGTAAGAACAACACAGACGAACCGGGGTGTGAGACTCAAGGCGGCAGCACACGCGCAGTCCACAGCGGCGCAAAACGTACCAAAGCCTTTAATTCGCTCAATACCCCCATTGTGCAAACGGCAACCTACACGTTCCGTGATACGCAAGATTTGATTGATTACATGGAACGCAAAACATGGGGCGATGGCGAGGAACGCGAGGAATACGGACGCTACGGCAATCCTACCGTTGCAGCCGTGGAGCATCGTTTAGCCGCGCTTGATGGTGGTGAAGATGCCGTCCTGTACGCTTCTGGCATGTCCGCCGTGACTTCGCTGCTGCTGTCGGTGCTACCGGCTGGCTCACATGTGGTCATGACCGATGACTGCTACCGCCGCACACGTCAATTCTGCCAAACCTTCTTGAAGCGCCTGGGTATTGAAACGACTGCCGCACCGATGGGCGATTATGAAGCCATCGAAGCGGCGATTATTCCCGGCAAAACCCGTTTCCTGATCTCTGAAAGTCCAACCAATCCCTATCTGCGGATTGCTGATCTAGAGAAAATCGCGTATTTAGGACGTAAGTTTCGCGTCCGCACAATGATTGACAGCACGTTCGCCACGCCCATCAATCAGCGTCCGCTAGAGTGGGGCATTGATTTCGTCGTCCACAGCGCCACCAAGTATCTGTCTGGACACAATGATTTACTTGCGGGCGTGATCGTCGGCAAAGCAGATCGCATGAAGGCGCTGCGCGACGCACGCGGCGTGCTCGGTGGTGTTGTTGATCCACAAAACGCCTATCTGCTGGAACGCGGCATTAAAACGCTGGGTGTGCGCGTGAAGCAGCAAAACAAAACCGCGCAGGAAGTTGCTCAATTCCTAGAGGCACATCCCCGCATTGAGCGCGTTTGGTATCCCGGTTTGAAATCGCACCCCGATCATGAAACTGCCACCCGCCAGATGAAAGGGTTTGGTGGCGTCGTGAGCTTTGAGGTGAAAGGTGATTTGCACACGACGGGCAAGTTTATCGACAACCTGCGCATTCCGTATATCGCTGCCAGTCTCGGCGGTGTCGAAAGCCTCATTGAGCAGCCTGCGTTGATGAGCTACTTTGAAAAGACCACTGAAGAACGTCTCGCGCTCGGTATCAAAGACAACCTCGTGCGCTTCTCCGTCGGCATTGAGGATACTGACGACATCATTGAAGACCTTGACCAAGCGCTTGCCACAATCTAGTATCATGAATTGCTGAAGCGGAGGAGTAGCGGTATGCTATGAGCCATGAAAAAGCATATTGTTACCCTCATACCCGACGAAGTAAAAACCTGCCGGTCCATCCTCAGTCGTGGGCAGAACAAAGCGGATGTGATTCGTCGGGCGTATATCCTGCTCAAAAGTCACGACGGTAAAACGGATGTCGAGATTGCCGCTGATTTGTATATCGATGATGAAACCGTGCGTCGTACCCGGGTACGGTACTGTTTGGCAGGACTTGAGGCAGCGCTGGAAGTCAGAACCGCACCGGGCAATGAGCCGTTACTGGATGAGACCCAAATCGCGTATCTGACGGCGCTGGTGTGCAGTTCACCGCCTGCCGGACAGAAGCGGTGGACCTATCCACTGCTGGCGGAACAGATGATGACCGATGGGGTGGTCGAAACCATCAGTGCCAGTACCATCGGCAGATACCTGAAAAAAACGTCCTCAAGCCCTGGCAGGTAAAAAGCTGGTGTGTGCCGATCCTGACACCGCTGTTTCTGAAACGGATGGAGGCGATTTTGCACCTGTATCAGCAACCGTATGATCCGCAGCGCCCGATGGTCAACTTTGATGAGAAAAGCGTTCAGCTACTGGATCATGTTCGTCCACCGTGTCCACTGAAACCGGGACAGGCGCGCCGCGAAGATTACGAATATAAACGGAACGGAACCCGCAATCTGTTCGTGTTTGTCGAGCCAAAGGCAGGCTATCGGCAGGTGCTGGTCACGCAACACCGCACCAAAGCTGATTTTGCTTACGCCATGCGGTATCTGGTGGATGTACTTTACCCGGCTGCGGTGATGATTGATGTTGTGCTGGATAATCTCAACACCCATCACTACCATTCCCTGGTCGAACAGTTTGGCAAAGTCGAGGCGGATCGCCTCATGAGCCGCCTGTGTTTTCACTTTACCCCGCCGCATGGCTCGTGGCTGAACATCGCCGAAATCGAACTGAGTGTGCTGTCACGTCAATGTCTGGATCGTCGCTTACCCGATGAAATGACCCTCGCCACCGAAATTCTGGCATGGGAAGCGCGACGCAATGCCATTGGCAAACCGTTCAGTTGGACATTTACCATCGAGGATGCCCGCGCCGTCTTCCGCGATAGCTACTCCTCTACCTTACCGAATTAGGCTACTAGGATTGGCGGGAGTGTATGGTCTCCGTTGGCTGCAAAGTTCTGAATGTCAAAGTTCTGAATAACCATGAGCTTTTCAGAATCAGGATGAATATAATGCGCGCTGTGATTGCCCAAAATTCCAAACCTGACATCGTTGAACTGCCGACGCCAGAGCCGCGCCCTAACGAAGTGCTGATTCGTGTGAAAGCAACGGCGCTGAACCGTGCGGATTTGCTGCAAGTACGCGGGCTGTATCCCCCACCACCGGATGCACCGAGTACGCTGGGGCTGGAATTCGCTGGAGAAGTGGCAGCAGTAGGCAGTGAGGTTAGCAGCTATCGTGTAGGAGATCGTGTGATGGCGCTAGTCGGTGGGGGCGGTTATGCCGAATACGCAGCGGTAGCATCAGCCCATTGTATGCCGATTCCCGATGAGTTCTCCTATGAGCAGGCAGCAGCGATTCCAGAGGCGTTCCTCACGGCATATAGCAACCTGATTGAACTCGGTGGATTGAAAGCAGGCGACAAGGTGCTGATTCACGCAGGCGCAAGCAGCGTGGGGCTGGCGGGAATACAGATTGCGCGTGTCATCGGGGCAACTGTAATGGTCACAGCCAGCGCAGCGAAACACGACAGCTGCAAACAAAACGGCGCACAATTGACGATTGACTATAAAACCGAAAACTTCGCAGATGTCATTCGCGCACAGTATGGCGGCGTGGACTTAATCATCGACATGGTGGGCGCGCCCTATTGGGACGATAACGTGCGCGCGCTCAGCAATTGGGGACGCATTGTGTTCGTGGGGATGCAAGGCGGCAGCGTGAAAGAAGTCAACTTTAGCGACATTATGCGCAAACGCCTGAAGGTGACAGGCAGCACCTTGCGCAGCCGCACACACGCCGAGAAAGCCGCGCTCATCGCTGACTTTTGGACATGGGCAGAAGCCTATTTCATCAGCGGTGTGCTCAAACCCGTGATCTGGCGCGTAATGCCCTTTGAGCAGGTCGAAGAAGCGCTGCATTTGATGAGCGAGAACGCCAACGCAGGGAAAATTGTGCTTCAGCTTGAAAGTGGAAAGTAAAGAGTGAAAAGCAATGAGCAATGAGCAACGAGCAATGAGTTAAAGAAAATAATGCGCCTGATACGTGTATCAAATTCATAAGTGCTGTTTCATTGCCGATTGCAGTTCGCTACTTTACACTTTCCCCATATTGCTGCTGTCGTTTATCATGAAAGCGATGTTGTATTTAGGGAACGATTCAATGCGACGTTTGGTGAGTATTCTATTGTATGTCATGGCTTTTTTCAGTTTTGTGTGGGCGCAAGAACCGAGCGATCTTGCGACTGAAGATGTTACTCTGGCTGAAGGTGTGGATGTTTATGGGCAGGCGGCGCTGCTGGCACGAGGGCATCTGACGAACCAGAGCGAAGATAGCGCTTATACCAATATTTCACTGTTCGCTGATGTATATGATGCCACTGGAGAAGTTATCGGTGAAGGCTTTGGCTATCTGGTCAATGCCTGCGGCGTGGCGCTCACCGATTTCGCGCTGCAACCGGGCACATCACAGCCCTTTGTCGTAACGCTCGAATTGTATGAAGATGACACGACTCCTGATCGTGTCGAGATTATTGCCGAAGGCAGCGCAGCAGAAGCGCAGCCGGAGAACATCACATTACCAGAAAGTATCCAGCAAGTCACGACAGGCGAAGTGGTAGCGCTGGAATGGATTGATGCGATTTCGCTGCGTTACGGTGTCGGCTGTGCTAACCGCGTGTTTACAGAACTTGAGTGGTACCAGTACAACCTCAACACAGGATTAGGAAGCGCAGTCCCAAATCCTAATGCTGAGCGCGTCACTGGCGCATTATTGCAGCAAACAGGACTCGACGTGCCCAGTGACTTCCAACACTCGTTCTTAACTTTTTCCCCGACGGCGCGCCGCATCATTTATCAGACTGATCTTAATACCTTCATCACGGCTGAACCTGATGGCTCGTTCAAGCGCATCCTGTTTGACGACCTGTTCCGTCACAGTTTGCAAGGCATTTTATGGCAACCAGAGGGTGTGTTTCTGGCGTACTACTTTGGCGCGTTTGGCGAACCGGTGCTGTACTTCACAGCGACAGTTGACGGGCAGCAGCTTAGCAATACGATCTACGAGAATCCGCCATCGCTGATCGTGCCGGGAACAACACCTGATGGGCGCAACGTGGTCATTGCGCTCACGATTGATGGCGTGACGGGCTACTATCTCAAAGACACCGT
>CALMZT010000837.1 GCA_937870805.1 uncultured Chloroflexota bacterium | reverse complement strand
CGCCTGAGCAGTCGCGGGTCGCGTTTCCCGCGTGTGCTGCGCAACAAGTGGCTGGCGATTGCCAACCTTTTCTTGCTGTTCTTCGTTTATGAGTGGCTGGATTTGTGGGCAAGCCCGCTTTTGACCGCATGGGTCATCATTGCCTATTTTGCCGCAGCCTTCGTGTTGGAAGTTGCGTTCAGCGAGTCACCATTCTGTAAATACGTCTGCCCATTGGGGACGTTCAACTTCGTCTATTCCACGCTGTCGCCGCTGCAAATCACAACGCGCAATGGCGACGTATGCCGTACCTGCGTCGGCAAAGAATGCTTAAACGGCAGCTACAGCCCGCAGCCCGTCATCATGATCGACCAGATCGGCGGTGACGGTCAACCGATTGCCAGCCACACCAACGATAAGCGCGGCACTTTGGGCTGTGGCACAGAGTTGTTTGTCCCACAAATCAAGAGCAATATGGACTGTGTGATGTGCCTTGACTGTGTGCGCGCCTGCCCACACGACAACGTAGCGTTGGCGGCGCGTACTCCGGCGGCGGAACTGCTGCGCCCCGATGCGCTCCCCAAACGTTGGGACATCGCGCTGCTGCTGATATGTTTAACATTCATGGGCGTGGTCAATGCTTTTGGCATGGTGCCGCCTGTGTATGACCTGCTACAAAGCCTCGCACAGCCACTCCTAAGTCTCGGTTTCACTTCGACGGTAGCAGAAGGCTTAGCATTATTTAGCATCTTTTCCCTTGGCGGTATCGTGCTTCCTGCCATGCTCACCATCGGCGGGGCACAGCTTTCCAAAATGCTGGCACAGTCCAAACTCAGCTTGCGCGAAATCGCAGCCACATTCGCGCCTGCCTTCGTACCCATCGGCTTAGGCATCTGGGCAGCGCACTACGGCTTTCACTTCCTCACAGGCTTTTTGACCATCATTCCGGTGTTCCAGAAGTTCCTTGCCGATCACGGCGCGGCAGTCACGCCTGACTGGTCACTCGGCGGCGTGCAGGATATGAACATCGTTGGATTGATACAGGCGGTGGCGCTATTTGGTGGGTGGGTCATCAGCAGCTACTTAATTCAGCGGATTGCGCTGCGGGTCTATCGTCGGCAAGCGTTCGCGGGGATGCTGCCCTGGATGTTGATCGTAGTTGCGCTGGCGTTCGCGGCGCTGTGGATTTTCAGCCTGCCAATGGAAATGCGCGGTTCGGGTCTATTCGGCTAATTCTAACATGGCTTTGACGGCGTTGGCTGTCGCTGCGGGTCCCGGCAGTGTCTCTTGCCACAACGTCGGCACATGCAAGGCGAGTCCCGGCAGCGCGGGCGTGCGGTAATTGCCTTGCGCGTCTTCCGTTTGTCGGATGTAGACGCCTTTTTCGTTCACGCGATAGAAGCGCGATTCATCACGCAGCGGGTCGATAATCCAATATTCCGGCACGCCGCCTTTTTCGTATTCCGCAAACTTCTCGCCGTGATCACGATCTACGCTTCCCGGTGAAACGATCTCGATGCAAATATCTGCGGGTCCCTCCATCACAGTATCTTTCAACTCATGTGGATTAGACTTGAGGACAATGAATAAATCAGGCTCACGGCGGCGCTTTGGGAAGGCAGGTAAACGCATCACAAAAGGCTGAGTGACTAAAATGCCGATAGGTCGAAGCTCAAAGTAGGCGTTCAACAACTGGATTAAGTATTGGAGTAAGCGAACATGAGGCATACTTGAGGGTGACACGCGAATAACCGTCCCTTCCACCCATTCGCAAAAATGCGCGGCGTAGTGTTCCATGTAATCTTCCAGCGAGACGTTGGTGGCGACGATACCTTCTTCTAATCCTTCAGCCTCAATCTGTTGTGCCGCCTGCTCATTGACAACCATCATATCGATCCCATCACATCAAAAGCACTTGTTTCTATTCTATCAGAAACAAGTGCTCTGTTTTCTACTAAAACTGTCAACTGATAACTGACGACTTCCTACTTATCGCGCGTCAACGCAAAACCACTCATGAACTGCTTTTGCAGCAGCACGAAGATCAACACAGGCGGGATACTGGCAGCAACCGCAGCCAGCATCAGCGGACCAAAGCTGATGCCTGTTTCGACACCCAGCAGCCCGCGCATTCCGACTTGCACAACCTGTGTTTCGTCCGAGGTGATAATCATGCGCGGCCACAAATACATATTCCAGGCGTACAGGAATTGAATCACCACCAATGCGCCGATGGTGTTCCAGCTAATCGGTACGAGGATACGAAACAAAAAGTCCAGCGGGCTTGCGCCGTCCAACTGTGCCGCTTCCGAAAGCTCGGATGGGATACTGGCGAAATGCTGACGGAACAAAAATGTACCTGTCGCGCTGGCGAGGAATGGCACCACGAGGTTCAGATAAGCGGGCATGTCGAGGCTGGACACGAAACGGAATAAGGCAATGAAAATGACTTCCGTTGGCATCATCAGCGTAATCAGGACGAAACCGAACACAATCCACTTGCCTGGAAAACGGAAATACACAAACGCCAAGCCCGACAGCAGCGCGAAAATGGTTTTGCCCGTTGCGATGCTCACTGCCATGATGAGGCTGTTGAGCATGTAACGCCAGAGCGTGCGCTGATTCATCACGATGTTCCAGTTGTTGTCAAAGTCTGTGCCCGGTGTCAGCCGATAAGCGTAGACATCGGAATTCGTCTGCGTGCTGACGATCAGTGCATAAAACAACGGGAAGCCGAGAAAAATAATCGCCAGCCACAGCAGCACATGCACGTACCAGCGCTTAGGCAAAATCGAGACTTTCGTTTGCGACGGCTGGGCAGCAATAACTTGTGTTTGAACTTCACTACGCGCCATAGTTCACCTGTCTTTCTGTCGTTCTGAATTGCATCAGCGTGATTGCCACCACGATGAGGAATAAAACAATTGATTGTGCGGCGGCGCTGCCTAAGCCGATGGTGTTGCGCTGCGTATCGAAGACGTTGTAAATCATCGTCGTCGTGGCGTGCAGCGGACCGCCTTCTGTCAAGTAGTCAATCGAGCCAAAGGTGTCAAAGAACGAAAAGGTGATGTTGGTGATGACGAGGAAGAAGGTGATTGGTGACAACAGCGGCAGCATAATCGACCAGAAGCGCTGCCAACTGTTCGCCCCATCAATCGCGGCAGCCTCGACCAAATCTTTGGGGATGCTTTGTAAGCCTGCGATATAAAACAGAATGTTAAATCCCGCTTGCGTCCAGATACTCGCGGCAATGACGACGAATGGTGCGAAGTTCGAGTCGTTGAGCCAGGGTAACTGTACGCCAAATAACCTTTGAGTGAAATAGTTCATGACTCCGCCTTGCGGATTAAACATCAGACGGAAGATAACGCCCGCGACGACAGGTGAAATAGCGTGTGGCCAAATCAACATCGTGCGGTAGAAACTT
>CALMZT010000836.1 GCA_937870805.1 uncultured Chloroflexota bacterium | reverse complement strand
CCGAGTACATGATTCCAACTGAGAACAGCGAACCCTGGGGTATCACAGTCGGAGCGGACGATGCACTCTGGTTTGGTGAGGGCATGAATATCGCACGCATGGACAGCGAGGGTACCTTCACCGAATATCCATTGCCAGTCGCGCACACTGACCTGCACTTTGCCCCTTCAGGTCCTGATGGTTTTGTCTTAGGTCCTGATGGAGCCATCTGGTTCATTGATGACTTTCAGAACATGATCGGACGTATCACAACGGACGGCGAAATCACCGAATATGCGATTCCATCAGCGATGGTAGACCAGGACCTGAATTACGAAACCTACAGCACCAGTTTACCTCGTGGCATTGTCGTGGGAGCGGATGATGCCCTATGGTTCACCGAGCGCCTCACTCACAAGATCGGACGCATCACGGTTGACGGCGAGATCAGCGAGTACCCCACGCCCACAGCCGGAAGTGGACCGGTGGGTATTGCCCTCGGATCGGATGGAGCAGTGTGGTTTACCGAGGTTGGACGGAATCAGATTGGGCGCATCACAACGGACGGCGAAATCACCGAATTTCCGATCCCCACGCCTGACAGCTTTGTGGTGCAAATCGCGGCAGGGTCAGATGGCGCACTATGGTTCACCGAGTATCGGGCAAACCAGATTGGGCGCATCACAACGGACGGCGAGATCACCGAGTTCGCCTTGTGTTCGGGTGCGGGTCCAGTCGGGATAACAGCCGGACCGGATGATGCGATGTGGTTCACCGAGTACGATGGCAACAGGATCGGGCGGATCAGTATGGAGGGTGAAATCACTGAATACGTGATTCCAACCCGTAGAAGCGTGCCTTTCAGTATCGTAACCGGAACAGATGACGCGATCTGGTTCACCGAACTCGACGGCAACCAGATCGGGCGGCTTCAGCCTTAGGTAATGCCAGCGCCTACGGCACCATTTATCAGGTCAAACCAGGAAATAGTGGCAGTACACTAGGCACTTATAACTCACAACCTGAGCCATCAAGGACACAGGTGAGCACGAAATTGACAGCACCTATCGTTGGTGCTGTCTTGTTAACTACCCAAAATCCGATTCGCATAAGTAGTCCGGTGCAACTCATCTTTTACGGACAATCCTGTTCAAGATAAAAATTATTACTTGTACAATTGCTGCGTCGCAAAAGCAATAAATGATGCACGTCTCGTATTTGCATTAGCTATAAATTAACGGCTACATCACGGTCACTCACTCCAAATCATAAAACTTAAACAGCTTCGTCGGCGTGCCCAAAAACGCCTTGATATAACGCCGCGTCGTCTCCGTCGCTTCAAATTGGGGCCAATGTCCTGCGTTGGGAATGACGCGCAAGTCAGCATCAGGAAATTCCAACGCCACAGCGCTGGCATCGCGCAGCGGCACCGTGTTATCTTCCATCCCCCACAGCACCAGCGTCGGCACTTCAATCTTGCCAATTTTGCCGCGCAGGTCATTCTGGCGCATCGCCCAATAACACTCGGCGCGCACACGTCCCTGTCCCTGCCGCCGCGCATCAAACTTCAGCTTCTTGTATTCTTCCGGCGCGATACGGGTACGATCTGCGAACGATGCCGGGCGCATCAGGCGATCTGTGATGTTAAAAAAATGAGGCTCCAGCAGCGAGAAAACACCCGCGACAACGGGAAAACGCTCCATCATCGTGATCGGCGAAATGAAGGCGTTGATAAATGACGATAGTTTGCCGCTGATCGTTGGGCACACCGCGACAATGCGATCTACGAGTTCAGGATAGCGCAGCGCCATCGTCAGGCTAATCATGCCGCCCATCGAATGACCGATGAGTATGACAGGTTGATCGCTGATCTGTTTAATGAACTTTGCCAGGAAATCGACATAGCCCGGTATTGTCGTGCGCTCTGGCAAGCGTGGCGACTCGCCGTATCCCGGCAGATCAACGGCAATCATACGGAACCGATGCAAATCCGTAAACAGCGGCGACAGCGCATACCACGAACTCGACCAGCCGTGAATCAGCAGCGCGACGGGTGCGTCCTCTGGTCCATCCTCATGCACATGTAACGGCTGCCCATCAATCTTGTAAATCGTCGTTTTTTCTATCGTAGCCATCGCCACCTCACAGCAAATATGCCTTTATAAAATATACACGAGTTCGCCGTGAGCGAAAGTTGAGCCGGAAAAATGAGATTTATTGCGACCTGTCCTTAATATGAGACCCATTAATGAAATCATTGTGAAAGTCGTGAATTTTTTCCTAATAAACCTTCGGTTCAATGGATTTATGAGTCAACTGGTACTAAAATACTATAAGAATCATTTAACATTATCAGAGTTGGAACATGTCGAACATTATCCAGGTCCTTGTCGTCGATGGCGACGCCCACAACTTACTGACCCTCTCAGCACTGCTCAAAACGCTGGATATTCGCTATAAGCGCAATACCACGGGGACAAAAGTGTTGCAGCAGGCGCGCGCGATGTCCCCTCGCTTGGACGCTATTCTGGTCGATATGAATCTGCCGGATGCTGATGCCTTTGCGATCTGCCACGCCCTTCGGAATGACCCGCTGCTGGCGAAAATCCCGGTGATTGCCATGACGAGCCAACTCAGCGATGATCTGCTTCAGCGTGTGCGTCAGAATGGTTTTACAGGATTAGTTGCCCGTCCCTTCCCGCGCAAACAGTTTGAAGTCTATCTCCAGCGCATCATCAGCGGCGAACGCGCCGTCGAAAACGGCACGCACTAATTCTCTGCCCACTGAATATCCTGCACTGTTCCCTCGCTGTGTTGTGTAATCACCGTCGCGTCACCACCGATACGCGGTATGACATAAATCTGCGGTGCGACGGCTGCCAGCCCGATGAATGCAATGTACTGCGAATCGGGGCTAAACACAGGCTGCGGCGGCAGCGCCACAAGACTTTCCGCAATGGGAATTGGCGAACCCGTTGTAATCCTCATAATGAAAACCGCCCCGTCGCTGCTCGTCATCAGTAAATCTTCACCCGTGCGATTTAAAGTCATATCCGTCGTGTAAACCCCAAGCAGCCCGCCCGGCTGTGGCGGTTCCAAGCCAGCGGTCAACTCTGACACGTCCTGGACAAATAACTGCCCACCTTCCACTCCAATTTCTCGTGGTCGCAGGAAATACAGCAAATCGTCGCGCGGATTAAGGATCGGCATCCGATCTGCACCAAAGCCCGTCGCCAGTGTGGCATCAAATACATACGTAGTCGCTATATCCACCGCCTTGATGTTATAGTCGCTGAAGTAAATACGCTGCCCGTTTTCGCTCCACGTCATCCCATCCAGGCGCGAACTGCCAATCTGCGTGAGCTGCCGCTGATTGTTGCCTGTCGGACACGTGTTACTGCCGATGACATTCGCCATGAAAATATCCAGCGGACCATCCACTGTCTGTGAGGCAATAAATGCCAGCGCGGCATTGTCCAAACTCCACGTCGGCTGAAGCACGCGCGGTAAGCCAAGACACGAAATGTGCTGGTTGTACGTTCCAACTCAACTCGCGATGAACACTTTGCGCGCGCTGCAGATGCCCTGCGCCACAT
>CALMZT010000835.1 GCA_937870805.1 uncultured Chloroflexota bacterium | reverse complement strand
CAGGACTTGATTTTAGAGCCGTTTGGCGGGCAGGTGTTCGGCATGGATGCCCGCGTAACGACGCGCTTCACCGCCTATTGGGGCAGCATGTCGATTCTGGCGACGATAGCGTTCCTGTTTCTGGGGCGGCGCTTCCCGAAACTCACGAATACGCGCATGTCGGTGATCGGCGTCGTGTCGCTGATGATCGCCTTTGCCATCTTCGGTGTGTCGGCGTTCGCGCAGATTCGCTGGCTCGTGACGCCAGGGTTGATCGTGCTCGGTGTGGGCTTGGGTATCTGGAATGTCGGCACGCTCGGACTGATGATGGACATGAGTCCAGCAGGGCGCGCGGGCACGTTTTTGGGCTTCTGGACGTTGGTTGTGACGATTGCGCGCGGCGTCGGCGTCTCAGGTGGCGGTATTCTGCGTGATCTCGCCGTCGCACTCGGCGGAAGTTTGCCAGTGGCATATGGCGCAGTATTTGCATTAGGGGTGATAGGTTTAGGCATATCCCTTTGGGCGCTGCGACAGGTTAACATCAAAACTTTCAAGGAGGAGATTGCGCCAGTAAACACCGAGAAGGTATTGGCAGCGTCGATGGACTAACAAACACAGCAGTACAATGGAAATGGAAAACGCCCCTTCAACCGGGGCGTTCGTTTTTTATTCACTCACCTTACGCAATTCACCGCTCCGGGTTTTTATGCTCTTCAACCAAATAGGACGGAGTACCGCATTCGTAGGGGCACCCCTACGTGTGCGCCCGACAAAGGTAGACGCCCTTCCTTTACTCCGTCTTTAATCGTCCAACCCGTGATGCTCTTTAACTATTTAACTGACGTTACGCACCGTGAACCTGTGAACAAACAAGGGTTTAAACCCCTTGTTCGAGCTAAGCCTGCATAACATCAGTATTTAATACGGCGTATGCGGAATTGTAGGGGCAGACCAATGTGTCTGCCCTGTATTGGGCGCCCACGTTGGTGCGCTGCGTCTTCAATTGTTAAATGGCATACCTGGTTGGGTGCTGCGGTTTTTCAACCTCTTGAGAGATTTACCCATCCGCTGCTAGCTCTGGGTTTTGAACCCGGAGCGCTAAACTGCGTAAGGTGCGTTATTCAGTTGCAGGTTGCTGGTCGCCAGCGGGCACGTCGATAACCTGTGCTGCTTCGTGCGTCCCGGTGTGGTTTTGCTCACCTGGACGGACGACGAAGACGACCCACAGCACACCATCTCGCAGCGCGCCTATGACCTCCTGAGTTCAAGCATGGACGCACAGGGTCGCACGCTCGAAGTCCACAAAATTCATCAGCCGGGACCGCTGTATTTCACCGCCGAGGAACTGGACGAGACCGCCGAGAGCCACCAGTTGAACATTGATTTTAAAGCGGGAGATCGGCTGCCCCTGTCGTATGTCAACTTTTATATTGCGAACGGCGGCGTCATCTGTGCCGCCGCACAACGACCAGCGCGACGCGCAAGCACTGGCAGCCGTTTCCGCGCAGTTCCCGGCGCGCAAAGTAGTGAGCGTGTACGCGCGCGTGCGCAGGGCGGCAGCAGCAGCCACTGCATCACGCAGCAGCAGCCGAAAAGTCGTTAGTCGTTAGTCGTTAGCTGTTAGCCATAAAATTCATTCACCGAACCTGATTTTCAGTAGGAGATTGTGTAAAGCCTCGTGTCCGGGTGGTGTGTCGGGCAGCGTGCTTTCGGCGTGGACGGTTTCGAGGGCAGCACGCAGGCGTCGATATTCGCTCTGGTAGAAGGCGAAATCAGCATCGGTCAATGTGCCTTGTTCGCCGCCTGCCAGCTTGTTGCGCGTCAAATGTCGGGGCGCAGCGCACTGCACCCCTTGTGATTACAGGCCACGGGTGATGTTTTGCCTTAGAGAACACCCCACAATCGGATCATGTTACCCTGCACAATTGCTAGCAACGTCCACTCCGCATCGAACTCCATCTCGCGTACACCACCTTCCTCTCCAAGCAAGGCGATTTGTTCCTCGCTCTCCAAATCCCATAGGCGTACAACCGCATCTGCGGGAAGTGAAGTAAAAGTTGAATTATTACCAGAAATGGTTTGGATATGGCCCTGTCCGCGAGCCGCCAAGAGGTTGCCATCAGGGCTAAAAGTCACCTGACTTATGGTTCCTTGATAGCCCTCGAAAACGCTCAATTCCTCACCACTTTCAACATCCCATAATCTTATCGTTCCGCTAAGGTCGCCAGTTGCTAAGGAACTACCATCAGGGCTAACAGCTACCACCGTTATGATATCCTCGGATACATTGAATGTTGCTCTTGCCTGTGCTGTCTCGAGATCCCAAATGAGTATACTGTCATCCAAACAGGTTGCTAGTAAGTTTCCGTTCGGGATGAAAGTTGCTCTGCAAGAACTTGTTATCTCTCCAAGCTCATTGCCTGATGGGATGTCCCATAGTTTTATCTGGGAAGAAACTCCAACAGAAACAACACCCGTTAGCATAGTACCGCTAGGATTGAAGACAAGTCCACCCACTGTAGCAGTTTGAATAACTACTATCTCTTCTAATGTCTCCATATCCCACAGACGTACACTTCCATCCGGGGGGCCAAAAAACACCGTGTCTGCTGTTGCTAACATACTTCCATCTGGACTAAATGCTAAGTCAAGCACATTATAGGTATGTCCCGGCAACGCCGCAAACTCTTCTCCGCTAACCAAATCTACTAAATGTACAAGATTATCTGCATTACTCCCATAGGCTAAAATGCTGCCATCTGGGGCTAGGGCTATATCGACAACTCCTTCTACCTCGATGGTTGCCAACTCTGCAATCTCGGAAGCATTCGCCACCGTAATGGTCTGGCGATCCTCTGGCAGGCTGTATTCATCCTGTGCAAACGTAGGCATAGTAGTCAGTAACACAAATACAAAAACAAACGAGCATCGCAAGTTTTTCATGATGGTTCCTTTATGTTATGTAACTGATCTTACGCACTCTGAGCTTATGAACAAGGGGTTTAAACCCCTTGTTCGAGGCGAACCTGCGTAACGTCAGTTATGTAAGACTAATTTGAAATCTGAACGCTATTTGTGTGCCAATCGGCGGCAGGCTAAAAACGATTTAAACCAGAAATGGCGACTATGACGTGGATTTGATAGGTAGCGATATGCAATCGAGAAAAATTGGCTGCACTTTTTATATTCTCTACACTAACTATACTGTTATTTTTTTTTCCGCAAGCGAAACAAATGTTCTCATTAAAGTTTGAAAATTTCTAAGGCAACATACATCAACCAATGATTAGGGACCATTCCCCACTTTCAGGGGACGACTCCAACTCCAAATCGGCGCTATGATGAAACATACTACATCCGTACAATTACCGACCAGTTGTGACGGCTGTACACTGTGAGAAATACACATGAAGATTGCGATTCAGGAAGATATGCTGCCGGGGCGCACGCTGCGCGTCAAGCTGCGCCACGCCCGCGAACTGGGCATTGAGGGCATCGAGTTCTGGTCGGAGGGGCTGACGGCGCGCGTGCCAGAGGTTGCTGAAGCGCTGGCGGAAAGCGGCATAGCGGCGTCGGCGGTGAATATGGGGCGCGTCGATGGCTTTTTGTATCCTGATGCAAAGGAACGCGATGCCGCTGTGAGTAAGATGCGGCAGGCGTTCGCCGATGCATCGGACATCGGGGCGGCGGGCGTGACGTTCGTTCCGCACCGGGGCGAGAACAAACAGCCTGATCTGACGCCGTTCAAGACGCCTATTGAAATCGAGTTTGAGTTGATGGTGTGGCTGCTGCGCGGCGTGTCCGATCTGGCGTATGCCATCGGCGTGGAGTTGTATATGCAGCCCGTCAACCGCTACGAGACGCATTTCCTGAACCGCGTGGAACAAGCGATACATATCCGGCGTCAAATACAGGATCACCCGCATGTCAAGGTGGCGGCGAATCTGTTTCACATGGCGCTGGAAGAGGTGAACCCGCTGGCGTGTTTACGAGAAACGCTGGCAGCAGAAAAGAACGACATCGGGCAGATTTATCTGGCAGACAGCAATCGACGGCTGCCGGGACAAGGGCTGCTGGATTACGATGCCGTGATGCGTACACTGCGCGCCTTTGACTACCAGGGCTGGCTGACGCTGGAATGCGGCGCACCGGGACAGAATGCCGAGTATGCGAATGACTTTGCCGATGGGCTGCCTACGTGTCTGGAAAAGTTGCGGCGGGAATAAATACGGTTTTTCGTGATTAGTTTTTCGTGATTAGTTCAGAAATTTGCGTTTCAGATTGGTATAGCCGTCCATACAAAAAACGAACAACCAACAACGAATAACGAACAACCCGTACTACAGGAGTCCTCATGCGCTTGACGATCAATCGTAAGATGCGTCCACTGTTGCAGGCGGAATACCTGTATCAACAGCGCAACATCGACAAACGGAGTCGGCGCTGGTGGGTAGCGCTGCCGGGTTATTTATGGCTGATGTTGAGCGCCTTCGCCGTGACGTTTGTCTTCATTATCACGATGGGCGAGGCGCTAGGGCTGTTCCAACTGGGTTTCATGCCGCCCGATTTATATGTGCTGGCGTTCATCGTCTGGGTGTTGATTCCCGCAGTTGCGCTGGTGCCGACGATGGTGGTGATGCACTTCGGCTTGATGCTGCGCACCCTGTTATGGGCATCCAACAGCATCCCGCGCGAAAAGGTGAACGGCACATGGGAGCTGCTGCTGCTCACAGGCGCATCGGGGCGCGAGATCGTGATGAGCAAGTGGTGGGCGACAGTACGGCGGGCGTTCCCGGCGTATTTGCGGTTGGCGGCGCTGCGGGTGGGCTGCGTACTGTGGTTTATCGAGTTGACCCGTATGCGTGTCGAGTTTACGCCAATA
>CALMZT010000834.1 GCA_937870805.1 uncultured Chloroflexota bacterium | reverse complement strand
GGAAACTTCTTGCGAAGGTCGTCGTAATCATGTTCCGAGAGTAATTCAGCGATGTCCAGCGCGGGGTAATGTTCTCGAACCGAAGCTGTCATCCATGTGAGAAATTCCTGAGACAAGCCAATTGCCTGTTGAATTAGCGGCTCCGTATCGGCAGCAACAATCTTCACCATGAGAATAACCTCCCGTTGAGCAGTTGATTGTTTTCATTCTATGAGGCTGCGGCACGGCTGTCATTAACTCTGGAGTCGAATCGGATGACATTCCACTAAACGAATTATGCACATTGCGCAAAATCACCTGTAGCCTTTGTATCAGATACGAAAGCGCGGTGTTATCATGGGTGAAGAAGTAGTTGTACCGCAAAGGATTGCATACGTGTCTATCACCCGCACTGACGCACTCGATTATCATCGTCGGGGACGCCCCGGCAAAATCGAAGTCGTCCCCACCAAACCGCTCACTACACAGCGCGATCTGTCGCTGGCATATACTCCCGGCGTTGCCGATGCCGTGCTCGAAATTGCCGAAAAGCCTCTCACAGCCTACGAACTCACCGCGAAATCGAACCTGATTGGCGTCATCAGCAACGGCACGGCGATTTTGGGACTCGGCAACAAAGGACCGCTGGCGTCCAAGCCGGTGATGGAAGGCAAAGGCGTGCTGTTCAAGAAGTTCGCCGATATTGACGTGTTCGACCTCGAAATCAACGCCCCTACCGCAGCAGAAGTCATGGCGTTCTGCCGCATGATTGCGCCGACGCTGGGCGGCATCAATCTTGAAGACATCAAAGCGCCAGAATGCTTCGAGATCGAACAAACGCTGCGCGAAGAATTAGACATTCCTGTATTCCACGACGATCAGCACGGCACCGCCATCATCACAGGTGCGGCGCTGTTGAACGCGGCGCTGCTGACCAACCGCGCATTGTCAGACATTCGCGTGGTGATTTGCGGTGCAGGTGCGGCAGGGATTGCCAGCGCAGAGTTCTATGTGACCTTAGGCGTCAAGCGCAAAAATATCACGATGGTCGATATTCACGGCGTCGTCTACAAGGGGCGCGATGTGCATATGAACCCCTACATGGAACGCTTCGCCCACGCGACACAAGCGCGCACGCTGGAAGAAGTGCTGGAAGGCGCCGATATGTTTTTAGGGCTGTCAGCCGCAAACGTGCTGAAACCCGATTGGCTGAAGAAGATGGCACCTAATCCCATTATCTTCGCGCTGGCAAACCCGACGCCGGAGATCATGCCTGAGGTGGCGCAGCAGGTTCGCCCCGACGCATTGATTGCTACGGGACGCAGCGATTACCCGAATCAGGTGAACAACGTGCTCGGCTTCCCGTACATCTTTCGCGGCGCGCTGGATGTATACGCGCAGCAGATCAACGAAGCAATGAAAATCGCCGCAACAAAAGCGCTGGTGGCATTGTCGCAGCAGGATGTGCCGGAGAATGTGCTGTCGGCGTATGGCTTAACGGCGCTGAAGTTCGGGCGTGACTATCTGATTCCCAAGCCGCTTGACCCGCGCGTGCTGCTGTGGGTTGCGCCCGCCGTCGCACAGGCAGCGATGGACAGCGGCGTGGCGCGGCGTAAAATCGACATCGAAGCCTATAAGGAAGACTTGATTCGCCGTCAGGGCTTCACGCAGCAGGTACCCAACAACATGATCAACCAGGCAGTATGCGGCGAATGCGACCGCCG
>CALMZT010000833.1 GCA_937870805.1 uncultured Chloroflexota bacterium | reverse complement strand
CTGCTTTTGCCATCTCCAACGCTCTCAGCCCCATTTGCATGGCATTATCATTCAACGACAGCGCTGAGCCAGTGATGTGCAAACACTTCAAGCCATCGAACAGCACTTCGTCTAACAGATCGGGCGAAAGCTGTCCAGCGGCAGCATGGCGCGCATGAAACACAAAATCGCGCGAACCGTCAGCATTGTAAGAAATGAATGCAACGCCGGTTGCATAGTCCTTGAGCGTATGTACGCCGCGCAAATCGACGTTATCCGCGCGCAGTTGGTCGAGCATACACTTGCCAAACGCATCATCGCCCACCGCGCCGATCACGCCGACCTGTGCGCCTAAACGCGCCGCCTGTACCGCAAAAATAAATGGCGCGCCGCTAGGATAGGGACCGATAAATGTGCCGGGACGGTCAAGCGGTTGGTCAATACCTGGGCGCATGACCTCTACCAATGCTTCGCCAAATGTCAAAAGATCAAGTGCCATTGCGGTTTATCCAAGCTGAGCAAGTGCCAGCAGATTACCTTCGCTGTCTTTGAACCACGCGACTTTATCAGCGCCAAGCGTAGCAATGCCATCAACAGTCTTGAGAAAAGGTAAATCATAATTCTCAAATACCAAGCCTTTTGCCCGCAGCGCAGCCATTTCTGTTTCAATATTTTCTGTGAGCCATGTAATGAGACTGTAGTGCTCGGTGATTGCGTTGGCATTGCGCACCAGTACCAATATCGAGTTTTGACACTGATAGGATGGACCGCCGCCACGTTCACCGATGGGTGTCAGTCCCAATGCCTCTGTATAAAACTGCTGCGCACGTTCTAAATCACTGGTGGGAATCGATGTTTGCAGTGGAAGATTCGCCAACATATGCTTTCCCTTCAACTAGATTAAACCGCCAGCACTTCAACGCCCAAGTGCGACAGCGCTTCAATGTCGGCGCTGCCTAAGCCTGTATCAACAATCACTGTTTGAATTTCCTGAAGCGGAACGACGTTCAAGGGCAGCACCTTGCCGAACTTGCTGCTGTCGACCATCAAGGCATTGCGCTCCGCACGCTGTAGCATTGTGCGTTTTACATCTACTTCCAGCAGATTAGATGCGGTAATCCCGTATTCCACATCGCAGCCTTCCGTCGCCAAAAACGTCCAATCGGCGTTGAACATTTCCAGCGAACGCAGTACCTGCGGACCGATCAACGAATGCGTCAGATGGCGCAGCACGCCACCCGTCATGACTAATTCGACATAGGGAAACTGCGAAGCCGCCGTCGCCACATTCAGCGCGGGCGTCACAATGCGCAGATATTCAAAATTGCGTGGGAGATGGTGGATGAGTTCGACAGTCGTGCTGCCTGCATCGACAATAATGGTCTGCCCTTCTTCGATCAGTTGAGCAGCACGCACGCCGATACGCCGTTTTAGTTCAGGGTTGAGTTTGCTGCGTTCTGTCAGTTGGGTAAGGTAATTGGTTTCGGGAATCGTGCGCTTATAAACCGCGCCGCCCCAGATGACTTCGCAAATGCCCGCATTTTCCAGTTCGCGCAAGTCAGAGCGAATCGTCACCGTAGAAACTTTGAGGAGTTCCTTGAGTTCGGCGTTGCGCACAACACCTTCGCGCTGAAGGATTTCCCGAATCAGCCGTTGTCGTTCGACAGCAAGAAGTGAGCTTTCGTCCAACATAATATTGTTTTTCAAAATAAGTCTAATAAAAGATAACAAGGGGGCTAACCCCCTTGTTCAAGGTGCAGAGGGCAAGGAATGTTATCATCACACCTTGCCGACAAGATTAACGGATCTTTTTCTTTTTGTCAAATTCTTTCCATTTCTTTCTAATTTTTACGATTATGGACGCGCTGTAGCTTCTGCTGTGGCTTCTGGTTCTGGCAGCAGCGTCAATGACGCGGCGATTGCCATGATATACGGCTTATATTCAGCCATTTCGCCCGCAAATGCTGCCGCGCGCAATGTGACAAACCAATTGTCAACCTGGAGCACCATCAGCATCATTTCGCTCGTTTCACCGATCAACTCCACACGCGCCGCCGGATAACCATTGACCGAAAACTCGCTCATCTCACCGTAAGGGGCTTCT
>CALMZT010000832.1 GCA_937870805.1 uncultured Chloroflexota bacterium | reverse complement strand
GGGCATGGCGTGCTATGCCCCTACAAAAGGTTAATTATTCCAATCACGGCGACCAATGTTGCGGTTGCGCCCTTCCAACGGGTGCTGCTTGCTACCGCCGCCTAACAGCGCGCGTTTGGCTTTCTGCACATCGCTTTCATGCTTCAGCAGCACCGTCAGCGTATTTTCAAGAGTCTTCTTGTCCAGATTGTCGGCGTTGAGCATCACCAATGCTTTCGCCCAATCAATCGTCTCTGCCACGCTAGGGCTTTTCTTCAAGTCCATTTGTCGCAGGTTTTGCACGACTTCGACGGCTTGCTGCGCCAGCTTGCTGTTCAATTGTGGCACGCGCATCCGCACGACGCTGAGTTCAGCTTCCGCCGTTGGGTAGTCAATGAACAGGTACAGGCAGCGGCGCTTCAACGCTTCGGAGAGTTCACGCGTGTTGTTGCTGGTCAGCAGTACAGTGGGCTGATGCTTTGCCGTAATCGTGCCAAGCTCCGGTACGGACACCTGGAAATCGCTCAACACTTCTAACAGAAATGCTTCAAATTCGGCGTCAGCGCGGTCAATTTCGTCAATCAGCAGCACGACAGGCTCATCCGAAGTGATGGCTTGCAGCAGCGGACGCGCCAATAAGAAACGTTCTGAGAAGAAGACATTTTCTTCGCGCGCCAGTTTATCCGCCGCTTCGGTCAGCGAACCTGTGCTGCCGAGCATGTCGCTGAGTTTATCGCGCAGCAGTTGGGTATAAAGCATCTGCTTGGCATATTCCCATTCGTAGAGCGCTTTGCTTTCATCCAATCCTTCGTAGCACTGCAAGCGGATCAGTGGACGGCGTGCGACTTTTGCCCATGCCTTTGCCAGTTCAGTTTTGCCAACGCCTGCCGGACCTTCTGCCAGCACAGGTTTGCCCAACTTATCAGCCAGGAACATCACGGTTGAGATTTCATCGGTGGAAATGTACTGCTGTTCGTTGAGCCGCTGTGTTACCTGACTTATATCCTTAAACATGTCGTCTCCAACTCTACTTTGTCCGTCTATCTCAATAGTAATAGGTTATTCGCGATGAAACATTAGAAACTGTACAGATATTGACTACTGCTCTTTTTCAATTTGCTCGTCAGTGCGACCAAAACGCCGTTTACGCATACTATACTCGATCAGCGCTTTGCGCAATTCATCTTTGTCGAAGTCGGGCCAATAGGTCGGCGTCACGTAGTATTCAGAGTAAGCCGCCTGCCAGATCAAAAAGTTGCTGATGCGCAGTTCGCCGCTGGTGCGGATAATCAGGTCGGGGTCGGGCAAATCGCCCGTGAACATATAGCTGGAAATGAGCGCCTCTGTGATTTGTTCAGCGGGCACGCCATCTTGCACAATATGCTGCACGGCGCGCACAATTTCATCACGCCCGCCGTAATTGAAGGCGACGTTCAGGATCAGGCGCTCGTTGTTTTTGGTGTATTCGCATGCCTTGCGGATTTTGTCCTGAAGTTTGGACATTACGCCTTCAAGTGTGCCGATATGCCGTACCTGTACACCGTTCTTATGCAGCTTTTCGACTTCATGATCGAGCACCAGCTCAAGGATGGACAGCAGCGTGCCGACCTCCGCAGGGGGACGATTCCAGTTCTCGGTGGAGAAGGC
>CALMZT010000831.1 GCA_937870805.1 uncultured Chloroflexota bacterium | reverse complement strand
GCCTGCGGTGGCATCCATCATCGCCGCGCTGTCCCGCACCGAGCGCGTCAGCACATGTTCCACTGCGTAGCCCTGCATCGCGTCGCCAATATCAGGTCCCCAAGGCGTGCGTCCTCGCGTAGGCTTCATGCCAAACAAGCCGCAGCATGACGCCGGAATACGTATCGAACCGCCGCCGTCGCCGCCGCCAGCCATAGGCACAAGCCGCGCTGCCACAGCCGCCGCCGAACCTCCGCTGCTGCCACCTAGGGTGCGCGCTAAATCCCAGGGATTGTGCGTCGCCCCGAATAATTCCGGCTCGGTATACGGCGGGATACCGAACTCCGGCGTGTTGGTCTTGCCCAGCGTGATAACACCCGCCGCCTTATAGCGCTTGACCAGTTCGGTATCGTATTTGGGAACATAATCCTTTAACGAGCGACTTGCGCCAGTGAAGGGCACGCCCGCGTAAGCCGATTGCAAATCTTTCAGCAGAAACGGCACACCTTTGAATGCGCCATCGGGCAAGCCGTTGTTCGCCAACTGGCGCGCGTGATCGTACATCTTGTAGATGACGGCGTTGAGCTTAGGATTATGCTGTTCGATGCGGCGGATGGCTTCTTCCACCAGTTCGGCGGGCGTGACTTCGTTCTTGCGTACCAGTTCCGCTAAACCGAGCGCGTCGTATTGAGTGTATTCGGGGAAGCCGGACATCGGTTATTCCTCACTTGATGACTTTGCCCTACATTAACGTGGTACGCTGCACTTCGCAAACCCGCGTCGTGCTATACTCGCCTCATGATGCGATTATTATTCATTCTCACGATCATCTTGCTTGTCGTCTGCACACTATTAGCATCTGGTGCAAAGGCAGTGGGGCGCGTGTTTCCGAGCGCACTGCTGGCATTTGTGTCCCAGAATGACGATGACTTCACGCTTGACATAATCGACCTGTGGCATGATTTACGCATCAGTCTCGGTTCGAGCGTCAACGTTTCGGCACCTGCCTGGAGTGCGGACGGACGGCTGGCATTTGCTTCTACGCGCGATGGCAATGTCGAAGTTTATGTATGGGACGATGCTACGCTCATCAACGTCTCGAATAACCCGGACACCAGTGACCACACGCCTAAATGGAGCGCCGATGGTCGGCTGGCGTTTGTGTCTTCGCGTAACGAACGCTTTGAAATTTACGTGTGGGATGGCACAACTGTCACCAATATTTCACGCAGTCAGGACACGGATGACACGCTGCCAGCATGGAGCGCTGACGGACGCTTAGCCTTTGTTTCTGAGCGCGATGCCAATTTAGAGATTTATGTCTGGGATGGCGCGACACTGAACAACATCTCCCAGAACCCGAACGCCAGCGACTATACCCCCGTGTGGAGCGCCGATGGACGGCTGGCGTTTGTCTCCATTGGCAATTTCAGCACTGAAATTTACGTCTTCGATGGTAGTACACTCACCGACATCTCCCTTTCCCCCGACGCCGACAACTCATCGCCCGTGTGGAGCGCCGACGGACGGTTGGCGTTTGTCTCTGAGTACGGTGACGGCAATGCTATTTTCGTTTCAGACGGCGCAGTGATTACACCCCTACAGACTGATGCCTTTGACCCCACATGGAGCGCTGATGGACGACTTGCCTTTGTCGCCAGCCGCAACCGTGACCCCGATATTTTTGTGTGGGATAATGACACGCTCACGAATGTCTCACAGTCCCCTTTGTTAGACAGCCGCCCTGTGTGGAGCGCCGATGGACAGCTTGCCTTTGTCTCGAACCGCACAGGTAATCTCGACCTGTACGTGTGGAATGGCAGCACGCTCACTAACGTCACGCAAACGCCTGATACTGATGAATTTTTAACCGTCTGGTGGACACCCTAGCGCAAATGTGGCTCGACAATTTCCGCAATCCTGAGTTCGCGACGTGGGTAGACGCCATCTTCCACATACCAGCTTGCGCTCAAACAGACGTAGAGAAAAACGAACGTCAGCACACGCGGCAGTTCGATGTCCATCACCTGCGCCAGAATCACCGCATTTTTCAACAAGCGTTCTTCGTTTTCCACCAGTTCGGGCATATCAATCGGATTGCACAGCGTATTTGCGGCGTCGTAGGCGCGCTCTCCGATCAACCCCTTCGGGTCAAAGGCAAGCCAGCCACGTCGCGAAGAGCGCACGTTCTCATGATGCATATCCCCATGAATCACGCGCACGTCACGCGGCTGTGCCAAAACTTCCTCGGCAAGCCGCGCCGCCCGCACGTAAACGGAGTCTATTCCCGCTTGCCTGTCGATTTCTCCTTTTTTGAACAGCGAGCGAAACCACACCTTCAGCGGCATCAATCCTTCGGGCAGCGCCTCAGTAGTTGCGGCGTGCAGTTGATTGAGTACATTGGCAATGATGGCGGTGGCTTGTTCGTCACCGCCGCTTTTGACCATCGGAATGAGGTCGTCGCCGTCCGCGTATTCCAGCAGATGCGCTTCGTCGTCCTCACGTAACAACTGCACAGCCCCGCGCCCACCCCAATAACGCAGCGCCACCGCCCCAACCTTTTCCTCCTGACCAATTGCTGTCAGCAGTTTCAGCACTACACGCTGCCCGTTGTGCATCACAGCGTAAATGTGCCCGCTGACTGTCTCGGCTAAAAGCTGTGGATCGGACAGCGCCCACTTTTCGAGATAGCGATTCAACTGTTCCGACATCTACGCCACGCCAAAGAAATAAATCAGCATATCGTCCACCAGCCTGCGCCAGTTACCCCACGAATGCCCATCGTTTACTTCTATGTAGTGCAGTGGATAGCCCTGTAACTCAAGAATCTCGCGCATCTGCCGCGCGTCCTCGCAAGTGTCCCAGGGGCAGCCCGTCGTCATGAAAATATTCAACGGCAGTCTGTCGGTGTTTTCGTACTCGTAGTAAATACTCGTATCTACCCAAAACGCAGGCGAGTTGATGGCGACCATGCCAAACACATCATCGTAATTGAAGCCGACAAACGCTGCATTTAGCCCGCCCAAAGACATGCCGAAAATCACGCGCGCGTCCGGTGTTGGGTTCGTATCGTAGAGCACGTCGATCAGCGGCACAAGCTCCGTCGCAATAAAAGCTGCATAAGCATCGTTGGTAATCAGTTCACTTTCGCGGCGGTTAAAGGTGGAGTCGTCTGGGTCGCGCGGGTCGATGAACACCGCCATCACTGGCTCAATCAGTCCTTCGGCGATCAGGTTATCCAACACAATGACCATACTGCCCATCGCATCGTTGGCGTAGTCTTGTCCATCCGTGACGTAAACCACAGGCAGATCATCCAGCTCGTCGTACTGCGCAGGGCGATACACGCGGAAGTTGACCGAATAGCCCAGGCGCACGCTGGCGATTGTTTGGTCATCAGTGAGCGTACCGTGTTCAATGTCTTCACGAAACTCCACGTAAGGCGATGGCTCAAATTCTGGCATCCGCAGTTCCGAATTGGGACCAAAGCCGCCCATTTGCTGATAGGGATTGTTGGGGTCGAGTATCCACTCGTCGCGGTTGAGGACAATTTTGTAATCAAAGCGTGCGTCCGCTGGAAATTCTTGCGTCATCATCCATAAATCAGTCTCACCCTGTCTTTGACCGACTGCTCTTTGTCGTCGCTCCCAATTCGTGAAATCCCCGCGCCACTCCACATGTTCCGCCTCGCCGCGATACAAAAAGATGGCTGTCGTGCCAATTGTCAGCGGGATTTGATTGTTTTCGATGAGGCGATTCCACAACGCATCAAGTCGGCTGGCGCGTTCCGTCGCATCACTGGTATTCAGTACCTCGTCCAGCGCCGACTGAAATTCTTCTACACTCGTAAACGGCGCATTATTCTCTTGGGCGAAAAGCATCATCGGCAGCACAAACATCACCAAAAGCAGCAGTAAGCCTATTTTTCGCATGATCTTTTCCTTTGACTTACTCCCATTCATTGTAGCGCGACTCGCCATGAAAACGCTTTGGAGCATTGATCTGCTATGGCAAAAGGGGCGACGAGGTGAGTTTTCATCAACTGCACTCACACACCAGCATGAAAGTGCCTCAGTTTATCGACGTTCTCAATAGCTTAATGGGGCGTGGTGTTCATGATGTTGGCGCTGGCAGGCACGCCCTCATGATTCAAACAACCTGGTGAGTGAAATCTCGAAGCCGGGAAGCACATCTTCGCCTTTCAATAGCGCATCCCCTTTCAGTACATGCGGCTGGTCATTATCGGATGTATGTACGCTCACCTTGCGCCGCTGCGGGTCGATTACCCACACCAAACGCACGCCATCTGCGAGATACAAATCGACTTTTTCATCAATCTCGCTGTATTGATCATTAGGTGAGACGACTTCGATCACGAGATCAGGAACCAACGCCAAAGGGCGAGTGCGATGATTTGGGTTTTCTGTTTTGTAATTTGCTATGCGATTAGCCGCAAAGAACATTAAATCGGGGATACGCGAACCTTTTACCCAATCTACTAAATCAGCAAATTCAGGAAGAATAAAGGTCGTTTCAGGGTAAACATTGCCCAAGCCGTGCATCAGTGTGAAAGCGTCCAGCAATCGAAGCAACAATAAAATCATTTCACTATGACCAAACACGTTGGGCATTTTGCGTTTCCTTTCGCCGTTGATAAGTTCAAAAGGTCCTTCTTGATCGAAGAGGCGCATGAATTCTTCTAATGGCATCCCGATTTTGACTGGCGCGCTATCCACCATAAATCACCCTTACTCTGAGAAGTCAGCTACTTCATTTGTCATTGTAATAGTTCCCTTTCCAATAGAAAAATGCGGCAGTTTCTATCGGTGGGTCTGTTTCGTAAGGTGCAACCTTACTGGATGAACTACTGCACCCGCTATCCCGTTGCCAAAGGCGTTCGGGATTACTTTCCGTAGGATATTATATGACCCGTTGACATCGGCGTTCATCTGCCGCCCATCACTGGCTCGAAATAAGCCGCGATGGACGCGCTTGCCAGCGTATTGCTTGTGTTTCGTCACTGGTTCAAGGTCGAGAAAACTGCATTTGCTGGTGTAGCTTTCTTCGGTTTCAATGACCGTTATCCCCGCCAACTGTGCTTTGTATGTCAGCATCTCCACAAAACGGGCGTGGGGAATTTGCACAAAGTTCTGGTTCGTCACTTTCCCCAACTCTATCGCTTGCTTCCAACCTTCATTCTTGCCAATAATGAGTGTGGCTACACCGCACTTGACCAACTCCTCTAGAATGCGCCTGCTGGCAAGATGTAAGTAGGCATTGATCCGTTGGTTGCGCCTGTGGGTCAACCGTCGCAGTCGATGAGAGCTTTTCTGTTTCATAGGAAGTAGACTTTGCAAGCGGGCCCGCTGCTTGTTGTACCACTGGTTGATCGCCTTCAGCGGACGCCCATTAACCAACAGCGGTACCGCGCCGGGCTGGTTGAAGGTTAGCGCCGCAAGATTGTTCAAACCAATATCGATACTGGCAACACCGTTCGAATCTGCCTTAGCCTTCGGTGCTTCCACGCTGTAAACAACTTCCACTGTGTAATGGTCGAGATGTGGGATGATGCGTACTTGCTTGATACTGTCAACCTTCTGTTGGGTGCGAATAGCGATGTCTAGCCCTGAGGGTTGAATGAAACCTCTACGCAATGCAGGTTGGCTCAAGGCTTGGCGGGTGTAGACCAACAGGTTGCGTCCCGTTTCCTTCGCTTTGTAGTGTGGCAAGCGGGGTTCACCCGTGAATAGTTCGGGATGCTGCTCATACGCTTGTTTGGCTTTGAAGAACGAGGACCAAGCGTCATCCAACTGCTTGAGTACCCATTGCGAAACCTTGCGAGGAAGGGCGCAGAAATCAGACTGAGGTATCAAGTCATGAGCGAGTTTGCTGTAGGAAAGAATATGATGATGGAAGATGAAGGCTTGACGACGGAGGTAGTTGGCATAATTCCATAAGTTTTTGGAGAGCCAGCAAGCGTGGTCGATGCTTACCCAACGGGGATCAGAGGGACGAATGAGGTGTCGCTCAGTCAACAGAACTGTCATCTGCCATCCTGATACAAGGAAATATCACTTGCTATATGAACTTTACCGCAATTTGCCGAAATTTCTACGTATTCGATAAGTGTTAGTTATACAAATTGTTTGACAAACTTGTCAAAGTCTATTATATTAAATGTTAGTAACGCGCGTTAGTTGGCGAATGGAGGAAGTGCGGTGGCGAGAAAGCGCCGGGCAACCATGCAGGACATAGCCAAAGCGGCGGGAGTTTCCCGAACGACAGTTTCGTTCGTACTGAACGAAATCGCCGACGCCAATATCCCCGAAAATACCCGCCAGCGCGTGTTACAAGTGGCGCGCGACCTCGACTACACCCCAAACGCTATCGCGCTCAATCTGGCGCGCGGCAAAGCCATGACCGTCGGTCTCATTGTGCGGCAAACTGCCGAGCAAATGTCAATTGATGCCTTCATCGGTCAAGTGATTCTCGGCGTCATGCACGTCGTAGAGGCAGAAGGCTATCACCTGCTCATCCACGCCGTCGATCCTACAGCCTCCGGCACTCAAACCTACGTCGAATTGGTACGCACGCGCAAAGTCGATGGGCTGTTGATTTCTTCCCCATTGGCAAGCGACCCCGAAATCAAAATGCTTCACGACGAAGGCACGCCCATCGTCGTACACGGCGCAGCAGACCTCGCCGACGTGCCAAGTGTCGATGTTGATAACGTGCAGGGCGCGTATGCCGCTGTCAAGCATCGCGTTGATTTAGGACAGCGCCGCATCGGGCACATCACCAATGCACCGTTTAATTACACATCCAGCCGTGATCGTTGTAATGGCTACCGTCAGGCGCTCAAAGATTCCGGCATCGCTTACGACACATCGCTCGTCTACGAAGGCGCATTCACCGACGACAGCGGCGCAGCACCCATGCGCGCACTGCTCGATTTGCCTGACCCCCCTACTGCTGTTTTTATCGGCAGCGATATGGTGGCACTCGGCGCTGTCGGTGCAATTCATGCGCGCGGCTTACACATTCCCAATGATATTTCCGTCATCGGCTTTGATGATTTAACGTTCTCGCAGTATTTGCAACCGCCGTTGACGACGATACACCTGCCGCCCTATGATTTAGGGCGACTCGGCGGCGAAACACTGCTATCAATTATTAGCGGCACGTCGCCAGATGCCCAACGGCTACTGCTGCCCACTGAAATCCGGGTGCGTGGCACGACAGCGGCATACTCAAAATGATGTTCGCGTAGGGGCGCAACATGTTGTTACCCTGCTGAACCCATCGACAAATGTTTATAGAAAGGAGTTCACCTATCGGCACACAAAAACAAACCCGTTTTCTACGTCAATCGCTAAAGCTATATACTAAGGAGCTGTACCGTGAATAAAAGACTTTTTCTAGTCACCCTTCTGTTAGCAGCGCTGTGCGTGCTGGCAATCGTCCCCGCGCAAGCACAGGATGAAACCCGCATTGTCTCGTTCCTCACCACATTCGGCGGCTCAGAACTCGACGCGCTGAATGTCTCCCTGAATGCTTTCACCGAAGCAACGGGCATTCTCGTCACCGTCGAAAGCAACCGTTCGTCTACCACCGTTCTGCGCACTCGTATCGCAGGCGGCAACCCACCGGACGTTGCGCTGATTTCCAGCCCGGCAGTCGTCGCTGAATTTGCGCGCGCGGGATACCTCATCCCGCTGGTGAACGTCGATGGCAGCGCTGGCTTGGTTGATCCGTCGGTGATTACCGATAACTACAATCAGGCGTTCATCGACCTGACGACAGTTGACGGCGCGATCTATGGCATTATGGCGAAAGCCTACTCCAAGAGCACCGTTTGGTATCGTCCTGCCTCATTTGAGGAAATGGGCTTCGAAGTTCCCACCACCTGGGACGAACTGATGGCAATTCAGCAGGCTTACATCGACGCTGGTGTGACTCCCTGGAGCATTGGTGCGGCAGACGCCTGGACGCTGACGGACTGGTTCGAGAACATCTATGTCCGCCTTGTGGGACCCGAAATGTACAACGGCTTGTTCCTCACCCACACTGTTCCCTGGACAGACCCGACAGTGGTTGAAGCCATGCAAATCTTCCAGCAGGTCTTTGACCCGGCAGATACCAATCTTGCAGGCGGCACGGACGGCACGCTGTCAACGGACTTCATCACCGCCATGAACATGGTCTTCGGTCCTGATCCGAGCGCGGCAATGTACTACGAAGGCGGTTTCGTCGGGGGTATCCTCGGCGGCAACTTCCCCGATCTCGTTGCTGGCGAAGACTACAATTTCTTCCTGTTCCCGGCGCTCAATGAAGCACAGGGCGCGCCCATCGTCGGCGGCGGCGATACCCTCGTAGCCTTCTCAGATCGCCCCGAAGTCGCAGAACTCATCAACTGGATGGCAGGCGTCGAAGGCAATACCCTGTGGGCAGGCACGAACGCCATCATTTCACCCAACGTCAACGTTGATATGGGTGTTTACAGTACGCTGGCAGCCAACGAAGCACAGCAGGTCGTCAATGCCGATGCCTTCGTGTTCGATGGCTCTGACCTGATGCCCAGCGCGGTCACCGATGCGTTCCACACCGGGCTGCAAGAAATCGTTGCTGATCCCAGCGTAATCCAGGAAACGCTCGAATATATTGAAAGCGTCGCTGCAAGTAGTTACTGATAGTGAACAGGCGATGGGGCGGACTCTCCGGGTCTGCCCCGCTTCTGTAAGTAGGTAATTCCACGATGCACGTCGCCGATCTCAAAACCCTATTTGCTTACCATTATTGGGCGAATCGACAGGTGTGGGGTTGCGTACTCCAGCTTACAGACGAGCAGTTCAACCGCGATTTGCAGTATTCAATCGGCTCAATTCAACGGCATTGCGCTCACATCATGATCGTGGAATGGTTCTGGTTCTCAGTAGTTACAGATCGTCTGCCCACAGACCGCAGCCAGCATCTCAAGTCCAGTGACTTTCTCACGCGCGAGGCAATTCAGGCGCGCTGGGATGAACTGGAGGC
>CALMZT010000830.1 GCA_937870805.1 uncultured Chloroflexota bacterium | reverse complement strand
CTGGTGAGCCAGGGTGTACCCATGATCTTGATGGGCGATGAAGTGGGGCACACGAAACACGGCAATAACAACACGTACTGTCACGATAATGAACTTAATTGGCTCAATTGGGAGCAACTAGAAACAAACGCTGACCTGTTCCGGTTCTTTAAGAACTGCATTGCTTTCCGCCATGCGCATCCGGTGTTACGCAGCGAAACCCATTTGCAACAGCGAGATTATGTGGGCAGTGGTTACGCCGACCTTACATGGCATGGGACAAAAGCGTGGCATCCTGATTGGGGCGACCATATTCGCACCCTGGCGTTTATGCTGTGTGGCAAACACGCGAGAGGCGGCACTGTCGTTGATGACTACATCTACGTGGCGATGAATGCTCATTGGGAAGATCATCGCTTTGAACTCCCTGCCCTGCCTGCTGGTATGTTCTGGCATCTATTTGTCGATACTGCCGCTCATAATGTGGCTGAACCGGGTTCTGAGAAACTGCTGCGCGAACAGCGCACGATCCATGTTGGGGCGCGGTCTGTCACCATCCTCGTCGGGCGGTAAGCGAGCACAAGAATGTACTTTTTACCCTCTTTCCATTATCATTGTCTGTAAATAATCATCTATCAAAAAGATTATTTTGGGGGGATTGTCATTTTGTTAGGCGCAAAAGGGCGTATCGTCGTCGCTGCTGACGAAGAAATTGATTGCACGCCTTTATTCCAATATCTTCAACAATTGGGTTATGAGTACGAAGTTGCCGAGCATGGACAGCGCCTATTAGATATGGTGCAAACCCATACTTTTGATCTTGTGCTGATGGGGATTCACCTGCCGGATATTAACGGGTATTTGCTCCTTGAACGGCTGAAGACTGAGCCGCTGCTGCTGCATATCCCCGTGATCGTCATTTCCGCACAGAATGATATTGATAACATCGCAAAATGCATCGAGCTTGGCGCAGAAGACTACCTACCTGTGCCTTTCAACCTGGTGCTGCTTAAGGCGCGCATCAATGCCTGTCTGGAAAAGAAGCGACTGTATGACCATGAGCAGGCGACTATCAAACAGATGGAAAAGCTGGCAGATGATCTGCGCTTTGTGATTTTGCCGTTGGGCATCGCGCTTTCGGCAGAGAAGAACTTTGCGCGGCTGCTGGAACGTATCGTGTGGGAAGCCAAGTCGATTTGCAACGCCGACGCGGGAACGCTATATCTGGTGACGCCCGATAACCGGCTCGATTTTGCGATTATGTTCACCGATTCCCTCAACATCGCAATGGGTGGGGCAACGGGCAAGAAAATACCATTCGCGCCGTTGAACATCTATGAAAAAAAGAGTGGGCTGCCTAACTACAATCATGTGTCCACCTATGTAGCTATTGAAGGCAAGTCAATCAATATCCCCGATATTTACCGCACGCGCAAATTTGATTTCTCTGCCACAAAGGATTTTGACCGTAAGAATGGGTATCGTTCGGTGTCTAATCTCACTGTGCCTCTGAAGAACTACGACAGTGAAGTGATTGGCGTGTTGCAACTACTTAACGCGCAAGACCCGGTGACGAAGAAGATTATTCCTTTCGAGGCGTATCAGCAGCTTGTTGTCGAGTCACTGGCTTCACAGGCAGCAGTGGCATTGAGCAACTATATGCTACTGCAACGCCAGAAAGAACTGCTCAAGTTTGAACATGACATGCAAGTCGGACGGAAGATACAAGAAGGCTTTCTGCCCAGTGAGCTTCCAAGTTTGCCCGGGTGGGAGATTGATGCAGACTTTCAACCCGCGCGGCAGGTTTCAGGCGATTTCTACGATGTGTTTGCGCTGTCGAAGGACAAATTAGGGTTGGTAATTGCCGACGTGGCGGATAAAGGCGTACCCGCAGCGTTATTTATGGCGCTGGTGCGCAGCTTGATACGCGCTTTCGCACAGGAACACTATTCTAATCACTGGATGAATTTTATACCGGGTGGTAAGGAGCAAAAACCTTTCCTATTGACGGAAAGCATCGACACACTCAAGGACGCGATTATGCTCACCAACAATTATATTGCTCATAATCACAGCCAGCTCAATATGTTTGCGACGCTGTTCTTTGGGGTTTTGGAACCGTCGACAGGAATATTTTCTTACATCAACTGTGGGCATAATCCGCCTATTGTCCTTGACGCAAGCGGTGCTGTGAAGGCGCGCTTGATGGTGACAGGTCCAGTGCTTGGGGTGATTCCCGATATGCCTGTGGAGATGGCACAAATTACACTTGAGCGCGGCGATACCCTGCTGATGTACACTGATGGAGTTACCGATGTGCGCGAAATCAGGGGTAAGTTTTTTGGTGAAGAACGATTATTAAAACTTGTTACCAAAAAACGCTTTAAGTCTGCCGCCGCATTACTGGAAAAAATCAGAGTACAACTTGACAGTTTTCGTGGTGATGCGGAACAGTTTGATGACATCACGATGCTGGCAATACGCCGCGAAGGTTGAAAAGTGTGCTTGTCGATTAAAGCCCAACGTGGTTACAATAAGAGACCTTGTGCGAGAAAATATGGGGATTGGATAAAGTGCCGATGAACGTCGAGGGACAACTGCTTAAAAAGCGTGGTAGCAAAGCTATTCCACACCTGGAACAGTATACGCCTGTGTGGATTGTCGATCAGTTGGTTATGCCCCAGGAAGAAGCTGTGCAATTTGATGTTGTATTCCAGCATAATCTTTATGGCTGGGTAAAACGCCGCTACCGCTATGATGGCTTCAACAATGTGCTTTATTATAAGGGGCAGACTCTCGTACCTCCTGAGAAGGTACTTGAAATACAAGAAAAAGAACCTTACATTGTGCCCCTTGTGGCAGATGTTCCTAATTCCTACGGCGGCTAACAGATTTTCGCCGCGTAAGTACCTCGTTAAAAACTGCTAAGACTTGATCGGCAATGCTAGCCCATGCGTAATGTTGGGCTAGCTGCGCTGCATTTTGCCCCATCGTCGCGCGCAGATGTTGATCAGAGAGCAGGCGTGTGATGCGTTCGGCAAGCACAATGTGTTCGCGCACAGGAACGAGGAATCCTGTTTCGCCATCACGCACGAGAAATGCCAATCCCCCAACTTCGGAGGCAATGACTGGCGTTCCAGATGCCATCGCTTCCAAGGCGACCATACCGAACGATTCGTAATCTGAAGGCATGATAAGTGCAGTAGCGGCAGCGTAGTAGGTCGGCAGCAGCGTTTGTTGTTTTGCGCCCAGGAAATTCACCATATTGCTCAATGTTTTTAGCCGCGAGAGTTCTTTGTCATTCGGGTTATCAGGATCACCACCGACAATACCAAAAATAGTGTTTTCAAGTACCTCAGGGGTGGCATTGCGAATGTGGCTCAGGGCTTCAAAGATTATATCGATACCTTTTAGCGGTTCAATGCGCCCAACAAACAGTAACAACTTGCTCTGTGGGGAGATGCCCAAGCTGGCTTTGGCTTCCTGCTGTGAAAGTGGGTAGAAGCGCTGGGTATTTACGCCGGGCGGGATGATGGTGATTTTGCGGCGGTCTGCGCGGTAGAGCCAGACCAACTGCTGCTGCTCTGCGGGCGTGGCGGCGATGATGCCGTCGGAGTCCGCGCAGCGGAACTCGACCGCCAGCTTCCCGTCGTCGCCGATCAGGTCGGCGGGGAAGGCGAACTCGCGCTCCTCATTGGTATTCATGCTGAGCTTCTGCTCGTGGCTCCGTCCCGCGGGGTTGCGCACGAGGACCTGGACGGTCCCCGAGGCCCGGTAGGGATCCTCGACCG
>CALMZT010000829.1 GCA_937870805.1 uncultured Chloroflexota bacterium | reverse complement strand
GCAGGGACACAGCCTTATTCAAGCCCTTCTTGATGCTTTACTTGGACTACCTCTCGTCCCTGCCTGAGTAGTTACCTAAAATGTTTACTGAGGTGACGAATATTCCCGCCGCGAGCCAATTGAGCGCGGTGAACAGCGTAAGCTGGGCAATATCGGCTGCCTGTCCCATGAGCCAGAGCATGGGGACACTAACTGCGCCGCCGATTAGCAGCAGCAGCTTTCGACGTTGAAAGCGATCTGATAACCAGCCTGCGAGGACAGTGCCCACCGCCACCGCCAAGAATGCCAGCGAGAAAAAATAGCCGGTGACTGCTGAATCCGCGCCAAGCCGTGCGAGGTAGACAGGCAGCAAACCCATTAATGCGTTGCCATTCGTGAAAAAAATGAGGTTACATGCGAACAATAAAAGGAGTTGACGTTTACGCATGAAAATATCCCACTGTAGAGTTTTCTTGTTGTTGACTGTTTGGTACGGACTGAGGCTTTACCTTTTCTTTCTTAGGGGGTAGAAAAGATGTTCTAGCTTAGAATAGCCGATACAGATTACGTTGTCAAGGCAAAGCGGGCGTGGCGCAGTCATCCGTCTTTTCGATTTTATTCATTACCTTAATGCACAAAACAAACGACCAATCAGGGGGATTGGTCGCGTACTTCCACAGAAAATAGACTCAAGCTAAAAATAATTACAAAGAAACCACTGTTGATCGTCATGCTTCACTGATCTCAATTGAAGCAGTTTTAAACTTTTTGACGTTGCGCGATTTTTTCTCTAAGCGCCAGCGGGAGGTCGTTGGGATCAATGCGGTAGACTTCGCGCAGGACGTTGACATTGGGGTGATCGTCGGCAAATTCCTGTACTTCGCGCAGGGCGTCGTGAAACAGGTCAAGGAGTTCGTCGTCGCTGCCTTTGTAACGGCGCAGTGTTTGTAGGGCGCAGGCGGCGCAGCCCCGCATCGCGCGATAGCTGTCGGTTTCACAGCTCATACAGCCGTTAAGACGGATCATCGTCAGCATCAGGGCAAGCGTTTCTTCGTGGTTTTCGGGAAGGGTGAGCACCCGTTCGACAAGCTTCTGCCATTGAGTACCCCGTAGGCGGCGCAAAGAAGGAATGGCGTGATACGGGAAAAGCAGGTCATTCGTGGTATACATATTGCTTATCCTAAAATATGTTAGAGCGCCAATAAAGAGGTTGTGACACAAGTTGTCGCAGTGATTTATTAACAGCATATGAGGGTTTAAATATTGTGATAACAGGACGTAGGTACTAGAGTTGGTTATATTTTGGTTAGGACGACTCCACTAGTCGTCAACGCTGAGCGTGCAGTACGTCATGAGCCGTTATCAGGTCTCCGTTTTTAGGGTATGCTCGTTAGAAAATTGATGTGAAGATTGGATTAAAATGATGCGCTGGATGCTGTACATGGTGTGGGTGTTGTTATTCGCGGGCTGTGGTACGGGTGCAGTTGTGTTTGCGCCGACGCCGCTGCCGCCCGATCTGACACCTTCACGCTATGAACATCCCGGCGGCGCGTTTAGTGTCGTGCTGCCGCGCAGTTGGGCAGTCTACACACAGCACACGACGACACTGGCATCGGCGGCATTTTCCATCGCTGGACGCGGCGAACCGACGCTGACTATCGCCACGATTAATCTTGGCACACCGATTGAGGCATCGGCGTTCGGTACGTTCATCGACCAGTACCAGGCGCAGGTGCGCCCTGATTTGGGACGTTACACCGAACAGAATCGTCAGGCGATGGGCGATGGCAGTTGGCGCATTACGGGCTTGCGACAGATGACAGACGGCGTGACACAGCAGGTCAACACGTTCATTGACCGTGACGGCGCGTTTATCAGCGTAGTCGAAGTGGTCATTCCCGACGAGCCGCTGCTGTTTGAACAGGTGCAGACGGCAATCAACAGCGTTACGCTCAATACCAGCGCGCCGTTAACCGCCAGCGATTTGACGACACTTTCCAGTGTAGCGACGAGCAATTTTAACGTGCTCAACGTGACAGCGTGGACGACGCCTGCGGGCGTCCTGTTCATCACAGGGGAAGTCGCCAATTACGGCGATCAGACGGCAGTGAATGTGCCTGTGCGTGCGGTCTTGGTTTCCGAAGATGGCTTGGACGTTGCCGAGGCGCGCGATGTGGTCATGGGACATGGCATCCCGCCGGGAGGGTTCGCGCCGTTCAGTTTGCGCTTTGGACAAGGACAGCCCACACGTACGACGACTTACCGCATCGAACTGGGCACGCCTGAAGGCAGCGGTACGCTGTACAGTGGTGAAGTGCTGGCATGGACGGATTCGTCGTCGTTTAACAGCAGTGGACAGTTGGTGATTGCCGGAACAGTGAGTAACTGCCGGGTGGCGCTGGTGGAAACGCAGCAGGAATTGGTGCTGCAACCGACGACGGTTCCCGACTGTGGCGCGACGACAGTACACAACCCCCGCGTGATGGTGACGGTGTTCGACAGCGGCGGCAACGTGATTGCGGCGGCGTTTACGGACTTAGCCTTTGATACGCTTGAGCCAGGCGACTCTGCGCCGTATCAGTTGATTATCGGTGAACTCGGCGGGCTGCCCGCGAATTACATTGTGAACGTGCAGGCTGTGCCGTAGAAATTTATTGGATTACTGCGAACACGTAGGATTCTCAGGTTCAAGTTGGCAATAACGCCACTGGGGTACAACACCTTGCCAGTGGAATATCCAATCAGATCCGCCCGTTACAAGAGAAACAATTGTCAGAGATGAATAGAATTGAAGTTTTCCAGCGAAATTGGCACTAATATCGGGATTGGCAATACCCTAATTTGAAAGAGTGTTCAGGTTTCTCTCAAGTTGTTGTTCAAATGCCACCGGACTGAGGTAGCCG
>CALMZT010000828.1 GCA_937870805.1 uncultured Chloroflexota bacterium | reverse complement strand
CACCGCTGGTTGTTCCAACGTGTGACAAACGGTGGCAATTGCCGTCAGCAATCGCTGCTGATGCGCCTCGCGATCTAATGTTGGCGCATCGGGAATATCACGACCTAACAGCGTGTCGATGTCCGGCGCAAGCTGCTTGAGGATGCTGGCGTTTTCATCGTTCACATCCGTCGAAATCACCAGACGCCGCAGCACATCACGTCCTAAGCGGAAAATCGTGTCACTTTGACTTTCAGCCTGCCCACGAAGCACCAGTGCGCCGCGTACCAATGCCCGCGTGCGCAATTCATTCAGCAGTCGTGACTTGCCAACGCCACTTTCGCCGCCGATCAGCCAAACACCGCCCGCATCGCCAATCATGATGGCATCGAGCGCTTCGGTGAGTTCGGTCAATTCCCTGTCACGCCCGACAAAGCGCGCGGACTGTAAGAAACTGTCACGGATGGCAGCATCCTCTTTGGGAATGGGACGCTTGACAGCATGATAAATGCTCTCAATCACGGCAGAAGCATCATGTGGACGCTCGTCGGGCTTTTTAGCGAGCAGCTGCTTTAACAGGGCGCGCAGTTCAGCACTTGTGTCTAACTGTGTGGTATCAACGGGGGTGAACAGCAGACGGTTGATGAATTCTGTAGTGTCTTCCAACGCAAAGGGATGATGCCCTACGAGGATTTCGTAGGCGATCACGCCCACCGAGTACAAATCGGAGGCGATGCTCGGTAGCTGGCCGGTGAGCACTTCAGGCGCGATATATGCCAGCGTGCCGCCAACTTCCGCATGGCGTGATTCTTCGCGGGTTAATGCCAAGCCAAAGTCCAGCAGCTTCACCTGCCCATCCGTCACAAGCACATTGCCCGGTTTCAGGTCGCGGTGCAAAATGCCGCGTCGATGGATGTACGCCAGCGCCTGCAACATTTGCAGCAGGAGATCGACCTGTATGTCTAGTGGCTTGCCGCGCGCTGCTTCGAGAATGGTTTGCGGGTTTTCCAGCAGCGTCATCACGAGATACGGGCGTCCATCTTTAGTTAAGTCAAAGCCATAGTCTAGCACGTCGATGATATTGGGATGACGCAGCGACGCCAGCGTTTCAAACTCATGCGCCAGCGAGAGGCGTACATCAATGGTTTCCTCCAGGGTGCTGGTTGGCTTGGTCTGAGGAGTGACTTGTTTGATGGCAACTGTTTGCCCGGTGAGGCGGTCATGGGCGCGGTAGACATCGCCTGTGCTGCCCGCGTCCAATTTATCGAGCAGACGGTAACGCCCACGCGCTGGGGTGATTGCAACGGACATCGCTGGTTCCTGAACATCATGTAAGGATTGATCGGGAAGTGTAACACAAAGCGCCGATGTCCCAAAATTGTGACCAGCGCTCAGCAAAATGCAAAAGGTTGAACCGCCAAGTCGCAAAGGTCGCAAAGAAAAGAGGAAAGATTGAACCACCGAGACGCCGAGAACATGGAGAAGAAGGAAGCGAGTTTATTAAAGAGGAAGGTTTCAGGGCACACACATTGGTGCGCCCCTACAGATGATCGGTGATTACGCAGAGCGACGGCTGGTGACCCAGACACCATCGGCTTGCGTTTCATGATCTTTGATGCAGAATAGACGACGTTTTTGCCGTTGGGCATCTTCGCGGCTGCGCCAGAAGCTGAGCCGTTTGCCGCGCTTTTGTGCCAGCGCTTCAAGCGCCGCCAGAACGTGCGTACACGCTACGCCGCCGTAGATTGCCCAGGGGCAAGTGCAACGCGCATGAATCGTCCCATCCTTGGCATACGCCACCGTGACAATGTGATTTGCCGCCGGATTGGTGAGGCTGGTGACGGCGACGGTATGCGCGTTGAGGACACTCGCCTGGAGATCCTTACTTTGAGCGTATAATTTCTTAAGGTTCTTCGGTTTCATCGCTGCACCTTTTGAGTTCGGTCTAGAATGGATGTTCTAGATCATTATAGCACAAATGAGCATATGAAAGTTGTATAAAATGCGTAACAATCTGCTTACTTTACCCCTCGAAAGAGACTGGCGCTGCCAGTATTACCGGGGCGGCACGAACGTGGACGACACCCAGCGGACAGCAGTGGTGATGTCGTTGTCGTCATGGACGTTCGATGAGGAGCGTCCAGTGGCGAGTCTGGATCGTGCGTTTGCAATTAAGCCAATAGAGAAGGAATGTGTGCGCTATTGGCTGTTGATCGACAGCGCGCCGCAGGGGACGACGGTGTTAATTAACCACAAGCCCGTTGCGGAGTACAACGTCGGGGATGACGACGCACCGTTTGAGCTAGACGTGACGAACTATGTGATGTTGGGGGTCAATTGGATCATGTTCCGCGTGGACGGTGAGGCGGCGGGGCGGTTTGAGGGCGTGCGCTTGGTAGCGACGCCGTGTGAGTGAAATATTGTTGAACCGCCAAGTCGCCAAGAACGCCAAGAGAAGAAAGTAGAACATCGGTGAAATCGCTATAATTGGGGTATCAACACATTTTGGAGATGTGAAATGTCTCAAGAATCCTCATTTAGCCTTCCTTTGCTTGAATGGTGTTATGTTCCTGCTGGTAGAGTAAAGATTGAAGGTGTCGTATGTAATGTCAATGCATTCTGGATGGCGAAGTATCCTATAACATATGCGCAATATGAGGCGTTTGTGAATGATAAAGGTTATAGCACACGTACTTATTGGACAGATGCAGGATGGCAATGGAAAGGCAATACGACTGAGCCGAGACACTGGCGAGATTCTGAATGGCACATCCCAACCCATCCAGTGATTGGTGTATCGTGGTATGAATCCTACGCTTTCACGCGCTGGTTATCAGCAAAAACCAAACTGCAAATCACATTAGCGACGGAATCTCAATGGCAGCGCGCGGCGCAAGGCGACGATGGACGTGAATATCCCTGGGGAAATCAGTTCGATGAAACTCGCTGTAACTCACGAGAAAGTGGTATGGGAAAGACGACTCCCGTAACTCAGTACCCCAATGGCGCAAGTCCTTTTGGGGTGTGGGATATGAATGGGAACGTTTGGGAGTGGTGTTTGTCGAAATTTGCATATGATTACTTTTTCCCAGAGGATAATAGTGTTGATGGAACAGCTTTTCGTGCTGAGCGGGTGGCGCGTGGGATCAAGGTTATAGGTCTGGTTTCTTCCGCATCTGTGAACGTCTCAGCGGCAATCCCGATATAGGATTCAATTACTGTGGTTTTCGGGTTTCCCGCTCTTAACCACTTTTAGTCCTCGTTTCTGTTAAGTGGGAATGTATCCCTGCCCCGCCAGATTCTTGTACGCAGCACGACCCGCATAAAAATGGCTTACAATAGGGATGTAGTGAGGGAGTATTGTATGACAATCCAACAGCGTATATATACAGTCGAGGAGTTTGAGGAATTTTTGACACAGACGGAGAATAAAGATCGGCTGTTCGAGCTTATTGATGGGGAAATTGTGGAACAAGTGCCCACTGAAACACACGGCGAAATCGCGGGTGAATTTTTTGTATATCTAAGAGAATTTGTACGTCCACGTAAGTTAGGGCGTGTTACCCTCGAAGCCACTCATCGAATACCCGAAGACAAATACAATTCTCGGAGACCCGATGTCTCTTTCATTGCGGGAAAACGCCCCAGCGTTGAAGAAGGGGCTGTGTTGCGTATGCCCGATCTTGCCTTTGAAGTCAAGTCCCCATCGCAAACCTACAATGAAATGCGCGAGAAAGCCAAGTATTACATTGCCAACGGTGTGAGGATGGCAATACTTGCGTTCCCCGAAAAACGCATGGTCGAGGTGTATGCACCGAATGTTGATGTGGAAATCCTCTTGGAACATGAGACGATTTCTGGTCGAGATGTGCTGCCGGGTTTCACGCTGGCGGTGAGGGATATTTTCAAAGACCCGTTAGAGGAGTGAGAGCGTTAGTGGAATGAATACTCTAAGAGACCTGCTTCAACAGCTTGACACCCTATCGCACGATGAACTCGAAGTTGTGCGCCGCCATATTGAAGAACGCCAACAGCACACAAAATCGGCTGCTGAGCGCATGGCGGCGATTGATGCGGCAATAGAGGCATTTAACGAAGATTTATCGCCTGAGATGCTCGATAAAATCCTCTGGGCGATGAATGTTGAGTTCGTCAATCCTGTTGATTTGGAGCGTTTGCGTGAGGAAATGGGAGATGAGTCTTGATCTATTTGCTAGACACGAATCTCATCTCTGACCTCTTGAAACGTGACATCCATATTCGTAATCAGATTCAACAATATTTAGAGCAGGGAGATACACTGGCAATTTGCCGACCTGTCTACTACGAACTGATGCGTGGATTGTTGTGGACGAAGGCAAACACTAAACAGACAGTTTTGCATAATGACCTGATACCTCAATTTCAATGGCTGCCCCTTCACGACGATGACTGGACGCAAGCAGCTCGTTTTTGGGCAGATGCTGTCAGTAAAGGCAAACAGTTAGCAGACGTAGATTTGTTGCTGGCAGCTGTCGCTTATTGATTGAATGCCGCCATTGTCAGCAGTGACAGTGATTTCGATGCGTTGCCTGTGAAACGTGAAGATTGGCGCAACCCCAACCCTTGAGTACCTTCTCGCATTGACCGTCCCCTCGCTATCCGATACAATACCGCTATTGGATATGTATTGTAATAAGCTGATTCTTGAGTATGAAATATCACGTTTACACCTTTGGGTGTCAAATGAACACCGCTGACTCGCAGCGCCTCGCGTCCGAGTTGGAACTCATGGGACACTGCGCGACGGAAGACCCCGACGACGCCGATATTTTTGTCGTCAATACCTGTGTTGTGCGCCAGCAAGCCGAAGACAAAGCGATGGCGCGCCTGTATCTGTTGCGCGATGTCAAAGCCGAAAACCCCGATAAGGTCATCGCCGTGATGGGCTGCATGGTCGGCGTGCGCGATAATTTGGTGCTGCGCAAAAAG
>CALMZT010000827.1 GCA_937870805.1 uncultured Chloroflexota bacterium | reverse complement strand
AGCCCTGTACGCTTGTCCCGACAAAGATGTTGTGAACCCTTGTAACCTTCAAACTAAATTTGATGCGATTGCCCTGCCCAACGATCTAGGGAGTGGGAGTCTCTGCCTGTGGGGTAACAGGCTGAGGCGTTGCAGGTTGTGTAGGGTGTAATTCTACAAACGTCGTCATCCCCTGCTGGACATTGATGATGCGCGAAATACGAGTGCCATCAATCGTCACCACCACTTCATAACGCCCAACGGGAATATCGCCAATCACAAAGTTCTCGTTCCAGCCGGGGTCGGAATTGACATCATTCACCGTGTTTTGGAAGACATACGTCGTGGTGACGCCTGCCGTAACGCCTGTTGCCAAACTGCGCACGGTCACTTCCTGATCACCCAGCCATTCGCCGTTGAGGTCAGTCACACGTCCAGCGATGACTCCTGTACCGACGTAGGATGCCATCCACAGCACCGGGTTATAGCTGGAGCCGTAGCTGTTCTCGCCCATACGCACTTCAAAATGCACATGGGGACCGGTGACGTTTCCGCTTTGCCCTACTAACCCAATCGCCTCACCCGTCTCCACATACTGTCCGTTCGCCACCAGTACAGCACTTAAATGCGCGTACAGGCTGTAGAGCTGCTGACCACGAAAGCTGTAATCATGTTGAATTAAAACGACGTTGCCGTAGCTGTAGCTGTCCTGAAACACGCCGTCATTCACGCGCAAGCCATCAGATGCCCAGATGACGGTTCCCGACAAGCCCGCGCGTACTGTTTCGCCAACCGGGTTTGGCATATCGACGCCGTGATGCACACGTAAGGGGTTTTGGTCTTCAGGACCATCCGAGCCATAAGGGTAATAGAACAAGCCAAAATTGGTCGCGTCGGAATCAATGGGACGCGCGAACCAATAATGATCATTGCCAAGAGGATCACGGGAGTATCCTGCCTCAAGGGCGGGCGGATTCCATTCTTCGGGCGGGCGCGTTACAAGCTGTGCAGTAACGGTTAGCTCCGTTGTCTGTGCTGTAGGCGTTGCTGCGGGAAGTGTTGGTGTCACCCCTGATATAAATGGGGTAAACGTCGGCACCGCGCCTACTGCAATTTGATCTGCCGCAATCGCTGTGCCAGTCACGGACGTTGGCAGCGCCAGTGTCGCCGGCGTATACTGCTGTCCGGCAATCGCAATCGTCGGCAGCGGCGTCGCATTGAGTCCGAAATTGGCAGCGAGCAACGTGGGCCACGCATTGGAATTATCAGCGGTTGGCGCTTGCGTCGGCATCATCACAATCGCATCCGGCGCGGGGCGTGCATTCAGCCACAGCAAAAACCCGAATCCACCGATCACCAGCAAAAACATCAGCCGCGTGAAGCAGCCGCCCGCATATCCTCGCATCGGCTAGCCTCCCGGCTGTTCTGTCGTCGCGACAGGCGTCGGCGCGGGCGTCGGTGTGGGCATAAAGCCGCCGATCTGTGCCTCTGTATAGAGTTCAAGCATCGCCTGAAGCCACGTTAAGCCCTCTGGTTTGACGAAAATCCAGTAATTTGCGGCGTTGATGTTGGCACGCCAATCGCTGCCAGCAGGCAAACGTCCCCAACCGTAATCCGCCGCTAACTGTGTCAAATCAACGTAGTAACCTGCGGGCATTTCATCTCTAACCCGCCCCCCTTGATCGTAAGCCTGCACATCGCCTTGCGAACGGCTGGCGAAATCCCAGGGCATACGGCGCAGCGGTTCACCTAACTGCCCGGATTGCGCGGCGTCATCCACACGCACGAACACGCGCCAATAGGTGTAAATACCACTGTCCTCACGCACGACTTCGACAGGCGGGGGGAAGCCGCCAAGCGGCAGATTGCGGTTAACAGCAAACGCCCGACCTGTATAGTGCCAGTTCTGTCTTGCCTCGCCGCGCTGCGGCAACCGCTGGTCAGGGATAAGCTGCCACAGCGCATCCTCCAGCGTGCCGAGAAAATCATAGCCTATGACTTCGGCAGCAGCGACACGCATGGCATTGAAGGAGTCGTTTACATGGTCACTCAAATAAGGAAATTCTGTTTCTACGCCAACTAATGTATCCAAACTGGACAAGCCCTGCTCGTTGGGTGGACGTGCTTGCTCGATATACAACTCATCAGCAAACCCCGCCGCCACGCCGCCAGCATTCACCAATGATGCGGGTAGCGGTGTCGATGCCCAAACCGGACTGTCCGCGCCCAACTGTACGGAAACGATTAGCGCCGCGCTGCCTGTTTCGGTGAAAGGGCTGGCGATGAACAGCGTATTCTGTGGGGTGTCGCTGGCGATCACCAGGCTTGCACCATCCGGCGACCAGGCAGGCTGATGACCGCTGGTCGGTTGTACTTGCGCTGGCGCATCGGCACGCGGCGCTTGCACAAACACTAACTCCTGTCCGCCATCCAGCGCGCTGTACGCCAGCAAATCGCCATCAGGTTTACGCCAGGCGGGATAATCTTCGTTGCGCGTCGGCGTATTCGTGATATTTGTCGCCGTCGCATCGTCCAGCGAAACCACATAAATCTCCTGATTGCCATCGCGCCACGACACAAAAGCGATAGATCGTCCTTCAGGTGACCAGGCGGGAGAAAAATCCGCCGCAGGATCGCTCGTGATCGGTTGAGGCGGTGCCGAGAAATCAACAGGCTGTGCGAAGATGTCAAGATTATTGTTCTGATAACTCTCATACGCCAGATAAGCGCCATCCGGTGACCAGGTAGGCGCGCCCTGAAATTCCAAGCCAAAAGTGATGCGGGTAATCTGCATCGTGGCAATATCCAGCACGTAGATGTCCCAATTGCCGTCACGCCGCGACGCAAACGCTAAACGACTGCCATCAGGCGACCACGCGGGGTCACGATCATCGGCGGGGTCATTCGTTAAGCGAATCGGCGTGCGACTGCCGCCGACGCCGACTGCCCAGATGTCATCCTGTCCATTTTCACGCACGACGTAAGCCAGCGTACCGCGCACATCCAGAAACTCAGGCAGCGGCGTTGTCGTCGGTACAGGCGTGGGTAAAAATGCGGTAGTTGGTTCAGAAGTTGAAGCCAGCAGGTTTGCGCCTTCGTCGGCAAGCCCGGCGACTGTGTTCAGTGGATTACTACTGCCACGCGCTGGATTTGTCGCCCACCACGTTAAGGCAATCAACGCAAACAGCAGGATGGCGATCAGACCGCTGAGCGCGCGATTTTGTGCGCGCAGTGGGTCTTCAGCGAGACCGACTTCCATCTCGGCGCGGGCAGCGCGGCGTGCCATCGAGGTACTTGCCGCCCCACCAACCGTGCGTGTCGCGCGTCCACCAGTGCCCAAAACCAGACGCAGGATAAGTTGTGCGAAGCCTAAGATCACGCCGCCAATCGCGCTCAACACCCGCCACAGTATCAGTGCTACAGCGCGCAGCACCCGCCATATGCCGCCGAACAGCCTACCCCCTACAGTGCCCAATACCCCACTTGTCGAGGAAAAGGCAATGGTCAACCCTGCCAGTGTCCATTGGGTGAGCGCGGCACTGCTTTTGAGTAAGACCAAACCGAATTTATCCGTGAGGCGATAGGCACGTAACAGCATCTACAAATCCGTAACTTATTCACTGACGTTACGCAGGTTCAGTGCGAACAAGGGGTTTAAACCCCTTGTTCACAGGTTCAGGGTGCGTAACGTCAGTTATTCAGATAATCAAGCGAATTGTACTGGCAAACCCGCAGCGCGGCAATCGCACGGTTAGAATTTACACACACATCTATTTGACCGCCGCTGAAAGACGATGTATCGTTGAGAGAGTCAGATTTACCAACCCTATAGGGATTACCATGTCGCAGAGCCGCCTCAAACTCCTTCTCTCTGTCGTTTTATGCCTGCTTTTTTTTGTGCTGCCTGTTTCAGCCGATGACATCACCCACACGGTACAGCCGGGCGAGAATTTATTCCGTATCGCCCTGAATTACGGTGTGAACATCGACGTGTTGGCACAGGTTAACGGCATCACCGATGTGCGTGTGATCTACGTAGGACAGGTGTTGATTATCCCTGATCCGGCGAATGTGCCTGCCACACAGGATATGGCGCAGCCCGTCGTAGAAAATTCGCTGGTGGCAGGCGATGCGATCTATCACACAGTCCAACCAGGCGAAACGCTGGCAAGTATCGCGCGGCGTTACGGGATGACGTGGCAGCAGTTAGCAGAATTAAACGGGATTACTAATCCAGATTATATTTACGCCGGACAGGAATTAACCATTGTCCAGCCCACGGCTACAGCTACCGACCAAACGACAGTTGATACGGCGGCAGCCAACCCCGCGCCGGAAACAGCGCCTGCAACCACTGCGCCCGAAGCCGTTACTACAACACACGTTGTCCAGCCGGGCGAACATCTGGCACAAATCGCGCGTCTCTACGGCGTCGATTGGATGTCGATTGCTCGCGCCAACAACATTTCTGACCCTAATACCGTGTATGCCGGGCAGACGCTCATTATTCCCGCGACGGGCAGCTTCGACGATTTGGGCATCATTCAACCCATTGCGCCCCCAGCCGTTGCCGCAGGGCGTTCGATTGTCGTCGATCTCAGCGACCAGCGCATATATGCCTATGAGGATGGTGCCTTGGTGCGCAATGTGCTGGTTTCCACCGGGCTGCCAGCGACACCGACGGTGCAAGGTGACTTTGCCATCTATGTGAAGCTCGTCTCACAAACGATGTCGGGTCCCGGTTATTATCTGCCCGATGTGCCTTACGTCATGTATTTCTATCAGGGCTACGGATTTCACGGTACGTACTGGCACAATAACTTTGGTACACCGATGAGTCATGGTTGTGTCAACATGCCCACGCCTGAAGCCGAATGGTTATTCAATTGGGCATCAGTCGGCACACCCGTACACGTCCAAGCCTAGCCACATCAATTCACAAAATTGAATTAAGCGCGCAGAGAGGTAAAGCGTATTTACCTCACTCACCTTACGCACTTTGAACTTGTAGACAGTGGGTTTAAACCCACTGTCTGAGTACGAATTTAGGACTACCTGCGTAACATCAGTTACCTCACTATATTATCCAGTTTGACTGCTAAATCCGGTAGCATTTGAACTCGCCGAATGTTTGTCCAACCCCTTCAGGGGTTTCCAAAATCACCTGGCTGGACGTTTTGAACGTCCAGCGACAATTACCACAATAAATTCTTAAACCACATTATGGAGCTTCCCCATCGGAATGTTTACACAAATCGCCGTCATCGCCGACATTCACGGCAATGTCTGGGCGCTGGATGCCGTATTGAAAGACATCGAACGCCGAAACATTGCGCCCATCGTCAATCTCGGCGACAGTCTATGGGGTTCACTCGACCCCGTAGGTACGGCTGATCGGCTGATGAAGCCCAACATCAGCAGCATTTCCGGTAATCAGGATCGTGACATTCTCGCGCCCTCTGAAGTTGTGCGCCAATCGGCGGATTATCCTTTTGTCACACAGCAATTGAATGAAAGTCACTTTGATTGGCTGAAGTCACAGCCACAAACGTTAGTCGTTGAAGGATTATTCTGCTGTCATGGCACGCCATCATCGGACGAAACCTATTTGCTGGAAAAGGTCACTCCACACGGCGTCTTCCTCAACGATAGTTCAAGTATTTTGAGTCATCTGCAAGGGGTAACAGAAAGCGTGATTGTTTGTGGGCACAGCCATCAAGCGCGCACCGTTTGGCTGCCAAGTGGACAGTTAGTCGTCAACCCTGGCAGCGTCGGTATTCCGGCTTACGATCATGATGCGCCTTATCCGCATGTGATGGAAGCAGGCAGCCCACACGCGCGCTACGTGATTTTGTCACGCGATGCAAACGGCTGGACAGTGGAACATATCGCCCTGCCCTACGATTGGGATTACGCCGCGTCGATTGCGCGACAGAACGGACGCGAAGACCGCGCGCAGTGGATTGAAAGTGGACGCGCGCAGCTACCTTCGTAGGGACAAACACGTTGGTTTGTCCGCTTCGCTTAGAACCCGCCTGAAAATTCAATCCCCAGCACACTTTGTAGGGGAGCACCTATGTGTGCTCCCTAAGGAAAAAACGAATACTCAGACAGGTTCTATTGACCCTGCCCCGCCAAACCCAATT
>CALMZT010000826.1 GCA_937870805.1 uncultured Chloroflexota bacterium | reverse complement strand
CGCAGGTGCGCCCCTACGAATGCGATACTCTGTCCTATTGGGTTAAAGAGCATACACACCTGGAGCGGTACACTGCATAAGGTGAGTTAATCAGGATATAAACACTCTCCGAAATGCCCTTTCTGTCCACTTCAGTGGACGTGGCACTTCGGCAGCCGGAGACTTTAGTCTCTGGCGACAATGACTTTCTACTCATTACTCATCACTCATCGCTCACTGCTCTCGCTTAAAACCAATCCCAGCACGCCAGCGCTGCCATGCGCGGCGGAAACAACGCTTCGAGCAAACGCAGCGCGTCGCTGCTCATGCCGCTGCGCAGCGCCAGCATCGCCGGACGCAGCGAACCAAACATCACCTGAATGAAATCCTGATGCGAGATGCGCGAACACGTTTCCGGCTTGCCCTTCAAACCGATCTGCACAACATCCGGCTCACAGACAAACTCCAGCGCCGACACTTGCAGATCAGGCATGGTGCTGTGCGCCTGCGCAATCAATTCTGGCAGCAGCGTACTCACCAGCGCTTCGGTGTCGATAATGCGCGCCATCCAGCCGCCGTTCGGCTGATAGGACGCGCTCACGCGCACGGGTAATACCTGCCGCGCATAATACACCAACGCATCATCAGGAGGGATCAGCCACGTCACACGCTTAATCCCCGCCTGCTGAAATCGTTCGCCAGCAGCGGCAAGCAGCGTCAGCGCCGCGTCCATGCTGTCGGCAATCACTTCGGCGCGATCATCAGTCTCGTAGCTGGCAGCGATGTAGCCGCAGATGTGCCCCCGTGCATCCTCCACGACTTGCATAAAGGGACGATCTGCCACCGCCACCCGCCACAGCCACAGATCGGCGCTGCGCGTAAACGTCACACGCCCCGACCAGTGCTTTTGATACAGCGCCGCCATGTACGGGACATCCTGCTGCGTCGGCGGGCGCAAGCGCAGCGGCATCGGCAGGTGAGCGGCTTGAGCGCTGTCAACTTCAAACGAATAAACCGGGAACACCGAGCTAAAGCCAAAACGATTGTAGAAGCTGTGAATACCATCCAGCAGCGCGAGATGTGTGCCCTGCTCTGCCATGTACGCCAGCGAGTCATGCATCACCGCCGACGTATAGCCGCTGCGCCGATAATCAGGATGGGTACACACAAACCCCACGCCGGACACGCGCAAAAACACACTGCCATAGCGCAGCGTGTGCGGCGACACAACCGTATGCGCGATGATGCGCTCGGTGTCATCATCGGACAGCACGCCCACGCGATACGCGGCGTAATCAAAGCCCGGCGCACGCGGACGATTGAACAACCAGTCATGTCTTGCCTGCTGCGCGCGCGCCTTATTGTAGCCAAAAAACACCTGCGCAATTAAATCGGCGACGGCGCTGAACTCATGCGGCTGCGCATGACGAACGGAAAATTTTTCCATAGCATCCAACAAATCAAAACGCGCCTACCATCGGGTAAGCGCGTCTATTATACGCTAAAGCGTGTAAAATCTACTTCATATTGCGCGGGTCAAGGGCATCGCGCAGACCGTCGCCGATGAAGTTGATCCCTAACACCGTAATGACCGTCAGTGAGCCGGGCACAATCCACAGCCACCACGCCTCATCAAACGAGTCACGTACACGCTCCATAATGTTGCCCCAGGTCGCCGTTGGCGGCTGCACACCGAAGCCCAGAAAGCTCAAATACGATTCAGTCACAATCGCTCCACCCACCCCCAACGCCGCTGTCACCATAATGGGAGCGATGCAGTTGGGCAGGATGTGCATGAAGATGATGCGTGTGTCACTTGCGCCAATCGTGCGCGCTGCGGTGACGAATTCGCGTTCCTTGAGTGACAGCACCAGTGAGCGCACGATACGCGATAAGCCCATCCAGCCCGTCAAACCGATCAACAGAATGATGTTGACAGCTGTCGCGCTCAGTTCACGTCCCAAAAGGTTTACGGTGGAGGTATTTGCCGCTAGATATTTAGACAGCAGCAGCAGCAGCACCAGGACCGGAAATGCTAACAGCGCTTCAACAAGGCGCATCAGCAAGCTGTCAACCCAACCGAATTTAGTGCCTGCAAAGTAGCCAGTCACCAGTCCAACGACGGTACCAATGGTAATGGCGATGGTGATGGACGTGACGCCGATGAACAGCGAGATTTGTCCGCCATAGACAGCGCGTGCCATCACATCACGCCCGACTTGATCCGTCCCAAAGGGGTGTGCGGCACTGGGGGGTTGAAAACGATCTACCGGAGAAGGGAGATTGGCGTAGCCTTCGCTGGTGAAGAATGCGCCACCAAACACGAACAGGAAAATCGACGTCAGCAGGAACACGCCGACCAGCGCCATCTTGTTGCGCATAAAGCGTCTGAAGGCAATTTTTGAAAGCGAATCAGCTTTGGGCTGCTCTTTCTTTAAGGAAGCAACCTGGGATTTGGTTTCGGTTATAGAAGCCATGATATTTCTCCTTAACTCAGACGCACGCGTGGATCGAGCCACGCATAGGCAACGTCAGTGACAAGCTGCATGACGACGACGGCAATCGCGGTCATCATGGTGAATAAGATCAGCACGGGCGCATCCAACGCATCCAAACTCTGGATGAACAGCAAGCCCATACCATCCCACGCGAAGATTTGCTCCGTCACCACTGCCCCGCCGAGAATGAACGGCACATCCAGCCCGATCAACGTGACCAGCGGCAGCGAAGCGTTCTTCAAAGCGTGAAGGAAGGTAATGCGGTTTTGTCCCAGACCTTTTGCCTGCGCCGTGCGGATGTAGTCAGAATTGATGACTTCCAACATACTGGCGCGGATGAAGCGGCTGTAGCCTGCGATGCTGATAGCTGCCAGCGAGAACACAGGCAAAACCATGTGCCATGCCAGTTCTGTCAGCGAACCCGTCGCGCCGCGTATCGGGCGCATTCCCTGCACAGGCAGATACGGCAGCCACGCTGCACCGTTGTCGTGCGCTAATCGGAATTGGACAGCAAATATGTATATCGCCAGCAGTGCTACAAGATAGATGGGCATGGAAAACGTAATGAACGTGATCGCGGTGATGATATTATCGGCAAGGGTGTAAGGACGCATCGCTGCGAAGATGCCTACGGACAGTGACACCACAATCGTCACGACATACACTGTAATGCCCAGGATCAGCGTATTCGGCAGTTTTTGCGCAATGAGTTCAATCGCTAACTTGTTGCGCACGCGATACGACTCGCCAAAATCACCGCGCAGCACGCCGCGCCGTTCGCCGTAAACATCGCCTTGACCATCATTGTTGATGTCGCGGAAATACCAATCATCTCCGATGAGCCATGTCACGAATTGCAGCGGCAGGGGATCAGTTAAACCTAATAGCGCGCGCAGACGGAAACGTTCAGCTTCGGTAACACGCGGATCTTCGGTGAGATATTGCAGCGGGTCGCCCACGGTCTTCAGCAAAACAAACGTCAACACTGCAATAATGAACAGAAGCGGAATCGCTTGTAAAATCCGCCGGATGATATATTTGCCCATACGCCATCCCTACTTTCGTGCCCTAGTTAGTAAAAAATGTCCCCTAAGTTGGGGGTTATTTATATGTAGCGTATCGAAAAAACAGGCTCTTGTCTATAAAACGCATTTTTCAATTGCGAACCTGTAATCCTGCTTAAAATTATTTTGACGTTCTATTTTTTCTTTGAACGAAGGGTTTGCGAACAAGGGGTTTAAACCCCTTGTTCAGAGGTAAGGGCGCAGTCACTTTCTTTACGTGGTGCGCCCCTACGATTAGCATCAAACTAGCTGGCGGGCTGCCAGAATTCAACGCGGTTGAAGTAGTTGCTGCTCAGGGTACCCATCTCACGCATCGAGTCTACGTCGAAGCGATCACTGCGGACCGCGTAGTATTGCAGACGTGGACGGATGCTGTGCCACACGGCAGCATTGTAGAAGAGAGGTTCTGCCTGGTCACGATAGGATTGACGTTCCGCCGGGTCATTGGTCACGCTGACGAGGAAGTCCAGACGATCATATTCTTCGTCGCAGAACCAGGTGCTGTTACGACCTTCCGGGTTCTCGTTCGACGGAATACCCGCGCAGCGGAAGTTATCGGCAGAGCCATTGGGCGACAGTGGGTTATTGCTGAGCGCGTACATCGCAATGTCATAGGCACCCGTGTTCAGCACACCGCGTTCGGCGAACGAGGCAAACAGCACTGTCGGACCATTGACGACGAACAGTTGCGCGCGCACGCCAACCTGCGCCAACTGTGCCTGGATCACGGTCTGGATGTCAGGACGCGGCACGACAGGGGTCGTGTAGAAGCGAATAATGAAAGGCGTGCCATCTTCGACGCCTTCAACACCCTGCGAGACGCGCAGGCTGGGGGCAGCGTTGTCAGCGGCTTCGTCGCCATCATCATCGACCCAACCCGCGTCCGTCAGCATCTGGCGTGCCAGTTCCTGATCGAATTCACGGAAGGGCAGGTCAGCCGGGGTGAACTGTGCAGGCACCCATGCGAGTGTCAGGGCTGCACCAGCGCCAGGACCAGCGAACTGGTCGGCGATACCACGACGGTCAATCGCATGAACCAGCGCTTCACGGACACGGACATCCTGCATCGCCGCGAAAGCGAACGGACCACTGTTCATCCAGATACCATCCACGAACACGCCGGGGGTGCTGAAGACTTCGACGTTCTCCATTGCGTAGTAGCCCACCGGGTTACCGTCGGCATCCGTCGGACGATCACCAGCAAAGTTGAACGCCATGTCGATGTCGCCAACTTCCAGTGAGTTCTGCATCTGTTCAGATTCGAGAATCCACTGCGTGATGATCGTGTCAATCGCTGGAACGGTTTCGAAAGCATTGATGCCCCAGTTCGGGTTCTTGGTGAAGACCGCGTTCGAGCCGACATTGTATTCGCTCAGAACATACGGACCGTAACCGATCAATTCGGCGGGGTTAAAGCCGTCGAAGTACGGAGCATCGTCGACGTTGTTATCGAACACGCCGTCGCCGTCGGTATCCATCGTAAAGCCCGCAGCGTTTTCGCCGAGGAACTTGTGTGCCGGGAAACCGCAGGACAGCGTAGCATCAGTCAGGTAATCGGGGAACGGTGTGTTGTAGGTTAGCACGACGGTGAGTTCATCCACCGCTTCGGCGCTGGCTACCACTGCCGGGTAATCACCGCGCTGGAAGCTGTCGAGTGGATCGGGCTGCATCATCAGGTTATGATAGAACATGCAGTCTGCTGAGGTGATCGGTGTGCCATCTGACCATAGCATCCCCGGACGCAGACGATAGGTGACGACAGGAGCCTGGGCGGTTTCCATCGTGCCATCGCCATTTTGATCGACTTGAACGTCGGTGTAGGTCACGAGACCATTTTCGGGAGTCGGGACTTCTTCCACCATTTCGGCGAAGATTTCGCGGTCATTACCGCGCCAACCCCACACATCACGCGCGTAGAAGTTGGTGAGATAAACCGAGAACGCAGAGTTTGAAAGCGGCGACGGCAGGTCGGGTTCTTGTTCCCAACCGATGACCATCGTGACGCCATCCTGCGCCTGCACACCGCCAACGACCAGCAGCGTAAGCAGTAACACGAGGGCTAAAATACGTACTAACTTCATTTTGGAGCCTCCCTAAATTGTTTGCTAACAACATTTTGTGGAAACTTTTCCACGACCACCAAAGGTAAATGGTGATTTGATTAGCGAAAATAACACACTCACACAAGATTTGCAAGAAAACTTGGTATATCTGCACGATTGCAAATCGGTTACAGGTTCGTAATCGAGCTTTGCTTTTTTGCAACGTTTAAGGATTTTCAACCATTCATATTGAGGGGAAATTGAGGCAATAACAACATTTACTCAGCGCTTGTTTGCAAATCCATCACAATAAACGCCAGGGCAATTGCATCAAAATCGCAAATTGGGTCAAGGAAGGTCCGAAACGTCATTGTAGGGGCGAACCTGTGTGTTCGCCCGCTGCTCAGCCATGGACGCTTGTCCCGACAAAGATGTTGTGAACCCTTGTAACCTTCAAACTAAAGGAGAAATCAATTAGACTGCGAACAATGGGCTTAAGCCCATTGTTGAGGTAAATCATTCGTGTTCGTTTTGATTTTT
>CALMZT010000825.1 GCA_937870805.1 uncultured Chloroflexota bacterium | reverse complement strand
TAGGGGGCGCAAAAGCCTAAGATTAACTTATGGTCGAAATATACGCCGTTATTTGTAATTTTTAGCTACCCTTCAGAGATGAGCTTTTAACCCTGTGCGTCTACGTTTGATGTGATGCATAATATTTGCCGCAGGGAAGTGATCAGCAGCTAGCTATCCACTTGAAACGAAATTCTGTGTGGTTAACCTTTAAGAAACATTTTGCGCTGTGGGCGGCAGTGGGGCTGTTTGTGGCGATTGTTGCTGCACAGTGGGCAACAAGTGTGCGTGCCAACGGCGGCAGCTTTGGCTACGCGCTGGACGATGCTTATATTCATATGGCGATTGCCAGGCAGATGTCGCAGCGCGGTGTTTGGGGCGTGACGGGGGATGGTTTCACCTCTGCTACCTCATCGCCCGGCTGGACGCTACTGCTTTCCCTCAGCTATTTCATTTTCGGCGTTAATGACATTGCCCCCTTCATACTGAATATCTTGAGCGCCCTGGCGATTATCGTGCTCGTTTATCATCATTTTCGCTCTGCACCAATGAGGTATCGGCTGCTTGTCCTACTGGCGCTGGTGTTTGTGACACCGCTGGTATGGCTGGTGTTTACGGGCATGGAACATGTGCTGCATACACTCGTCGTGCTGGCGCTGGTGTTTGCGGTTCAATTGAACCACCGAGACACTGAGAACACTGAGAGCGGAGAGAATAATAAAACGACAGCGCTGATTATGTTCCTCGCGGCGGGCGCGACATTTCTGCGCTATGAGAGCGTGTTTTTGATTCTGGCGCTGTGTGGGGTGCTCATTTGGCGCGGGCGTTGGAAGCTGGCGCTGCTGATGAGTGTGGCTGCGGCGCTGCCGATTGTGGTTTACGGGGCGATTTCACTGGCGCAGGGCTGGTATTTTGTGCCTAATTCGCTGCTGGTCAAGAGCGAAGGGGCGCTCTATGTAGAGGGCGATCCGTTCAATTATTGGCTGTTCAGTGTATTCGTGACGATAGCGCGGCAGCCGCATTTGCTGGTCATGTTCGCCAGCGCCGCGCTGCTGTTGACCACGCCGAAAGCGCCGCGCGCACTTTTGAGCGTGTTTATTATCGCTCTGCTGCTGCACGCGCGCTTTGCTGGCGTCGGTGTGAATTATCGCTACGAAGCCTATCTCGTGGCGCTGGGAATCGTCGTGATTGCGGAGTCTTTGATGCGAATACAAAGATTAACCGCCAAGACGCCAAGAGAAGATGAGAGAGAGATTCACAACAAAGAGAATGTAGTGGGTCAAGAGCGAGAAGAGTATAAAAGTGGAGATTTTCAGGGGTACATTGATGCCGGCGAACACATTGGTTCGCCCCTACGTATCCATAAGGCTCACCACTCTCAAAAATATTTGCTGGTGAGAGGATGGAAAGAGGGCAAAGCGCGCCTTGCCCCTACAGTGCCGATTGCTGTGAGAAATCTGGGGTTGGTGCTGCTGATTGTGTATGCGGTGCTGCCGCTGTTGAAACGGGCGGTAGAGACGCTCTACAGTGTTGTTCCAGCGACGGAGAATATCTATCAGCAGCAGTATCAGATGGGGCAGTTCCTGCGCCAATACTATCCGGGCACGACGGTTGCACTCAACGACATTGGCGTGGTGAGCTACGTGGCAGATGTGCATCTGATCGACCTCATCGGCTTGGCGAACATGGACATCGCCCGCGCGCGGCAAACAGGTACATACACGCCTCAGCGCATTGGCGAAATCGCCGCGAACGCCAATTTTGCCATCGTCTACAATACATGGTTTACGCAGGGCATCCCTGAAGGCTGGCGCGCTGTTGGAAGCTGGCGGCTGACGATGAACAACATCGTGCTCGGCGATTCGACAGTGACCTTTTATGCCATCAATCCCTCTATCGAAAATAGGCTGACGGCGGATCTTCTCGACTATTCAGCGCGCTTGCCTGCTGGTGTGGTCGAAAGCGGCGAATATACGCAGCTGCGCGATTTGCACGACACTTTAGGAATGCTGCCGTCTGACAGCGCATTCTGGACAAACGCTGCGCTGCGAGAGATCTTTAGCAAGTCTTTACCACCAAATTCCACAAATTTCGAGCAGCAAGCGCCTGATGTACTGGTGATTGACCAGACGTATTCGAGCGAACGTCCGTCACTGCTGGAGCACACGCTTTACCGCACTATGCAATTTGACTTTCGTGGGACAGGGCAAAGTCTCGACATTTTTTTGCGCAGACCGCCAGCATTGACAGACATCGCCACCTTTGGTGAAAACATCAGCCTGCGTGCGTGGACTTTGCGGGGTGATGACGAGGACGATACATCTGTTTTGCCCTGTGAGCGCGTAATTATAGAAAGCTGGTGGCAAAACGCGCGCCCGATCACACTTGATTACAGCATCACGCTGTCGCTGTTCGGGGATGCCGCCGGGATTGTCTTTCAGGATCGCGCGCCGCCGATTGCCATGACTTCGTGGCAGCCGGGAAGCCTATACGCTGACGTGCGCGCGCTGGACATTCCGTGTACGATGCCGCGTGGGGACTATCCTCTGGCGCTAGGCATACATGGCGTGGATGGGCAGTTTTTGCCCGTCGGCGCTGAGAGCTTTTTCGTGCTGACCACGTTATCTGTACGGTGATATTCGTAGGGTGTGTCAAAATCTCTCGTGAAAATAGCATTCAGCGATCAGCTTTCAGCGGTCAGCACAGGCAAATGCAGATGAACCGCAAAGGCGCAAAGGTCGCAAAGAGAACAAGGAAATATTGAACCACCGAGACGCCGAGAACGCCGAGAAAAAGTGAAACCTCAGCAAGACGCCATCGACGTTTGGGAATAGGTATATCGTACAAATATCACCTTAGCGGGTGACTCTGATGGAAGGGCGCTGCCTTTACCGATGGGTTACTGAGACATTTCTTACGGGCAGTTGCAGCCTGTATGTTATAATTGTCGAATTGATGACGTGAAAAAGTTGAGGAACTATGTTCAAGAATATTGTCAAAATGGTCATGGGCGACCCCACCGAAAAGGCGTTGTCCAGGTACCGTGAGACGGTAGCGAAAATTAACGCGCTAGAGCCGCAAGTCAAGGCAATGACTGATGAGGCGATGCGCGCGAAAACGGATGAATTTAGACAGCGCTTAGCGAATGGCGAGACGCTGGATGAGCTACTGCCGGAAGCCTTTGCGCTGGTTCGTGAGGCGTCGGTACGCACGATTGGCAAACGCCATTATGATGTGCAGTTGATCGGCGGTATGGTGCTGCATCAGGGGCGCATCGCCGAAATGAAAACGGGTGAAGGGAAGACGCTGGTGGCGTCGCTTGCGCTGTACCTGAACGCGCTGGCGGGCAAGGGCGTACACCTGATTACACCGAACGACTATCTGAGCAAGTTCGGCTTGCAGCAGATGGGTCCGATCTATCACTTTCTGGGACTGAGCAGCGGCGTCATTCAGAATATGGGCAACGATCCGGCGAACGCCTCGTTCATCTTCGACCCTGCTTTCCCGTCGAATGATGCGCGCTATCAGAATTTGCGACAGGTGCCACGCCGCGAAGTTTATCACTGCGATGTGACCTATGGAACGAACAACGAGTTCGGCTTTGATTACCTGCGCGATAACATGATCGGCGACATCAATCAGGCTGTGCAGCGTGAGTTGTTCTTCGCTATCGTTGATGAGGTGGATAACATTCTGATTGACGAGGCGCGCACGCCGCTGATTATCTCTGGTCCATCTGACCCGCCATCGGCACATTACCGCACGTTCACCGAAATTGTACGCACGCTCAAGCGCAGCAGCGACGAAAGCGTGGACAACAAAGAACCCGACGCCGATTACGTGGTGGACATCAAAGACCGCATTTCGTATCTTACGGAAGCGGGCGTGGAGAAAGTCGAACGCAAGCTCGGCATCGACGAACTGTACAACCCGCAGCACGCCGAAATGATCCCGTATCTCGACAACTGCCTGCGCGCGTTTGCGCTGTATCACCGCGACAAAGAATACGTCGTGCAGGACAGCAAAGACGGTCCCGAAATCGTCATTGTGGACGAATTCACCGGGCGTTTGATGGTCGGGCGACGCTTCTCCGAAGGCTTGCATCAAGCGATTGAGGCGAAGGAAGGCGTGCAGATTCGCCGTGAGAACCTGACTCTG
>CALMZT010000824.1 GCA_937870805.1 uncultured Chloroflexota bacterium | reverse complement strand
GCGTGCGTGGCGGAACATTATCACGATGAGCATGGGCTGACGCTGCCTGTGACCGTCGCGCCGTTTCAGGTGCATCTAGTGTCGCTGGCGGGCAAGGATGAACATGTCGAAGCCGAAGCCGCGCGGCTGTACGATGCTTTGTGGGAAGCTAAGGTCGAAACGCTGTACGATGACCGTGATGAACGCCCCGGCGTGAAGTTCAACGACGCAGATCTAATCGGCACACCGCTGCGGATTACGATCAGCGCGCGTTCGCTGGAAAAAGGCGGCGTCGAATTGAAGAAGCGTACAAGCAAAGTAATTGAGATGGTGACGCTGGATGAGATCGTTGGGCGAGTGAGCACAGAGATCAAAGCGCTGTATGATGAGGTGATGGCGACGGTGAAGGAAGTGAAGTTTGAGGGATAGTTCAGTACTCACCTTACGCACCCTAACCTCTGAACAAGGGTGTCTGCTCTTGAACTCCATAGTACGGAGAACGGATGGTAGGGGCGCACCTGCGTGTGCGCCCGCTGGTGGGCAGACCCAGGCAAACTCCGTTTGCACGTCTGCCCCTACAATTCCTCCTACGCCGTATTCAATCCGCACCTGACGCAAACCGTTCGCCGCTGCGGACGCGGGCAGTGCAAAACTGCCCGCTAGGCGCATTGGAAACCCGTGAACAGGTTGGGTGCTGCGGTTTTTCAACCTCTTCAGAGGTTTATCAATCTTCTACTAGCTCCGGGTTTTCAACCCAGAGCGATAAACTGCGTAAGGTGAGTTACTCACTGACGGTACCACCCTGAACCTGTGAACAAGGGGTTTAAACCCCTTGTTCGAGCTGAACCTGCGTAACATCAGTTAAGTATATAGAACCGCCCACACACATAAAGAACAAATATCTGTATAATATGGGCGTTAATTATAAGACGCTTTGCCTCTATTCTCATTTACTGATGAGGCTAAATTATACTACTAACTTCTAAATCAAAATCGAGAGTTTGATTTAACTTCCTCCCGGCATACCCTGTGCCGCCCGATATACAACTGAGCGCGCAACAGCGGCAAGCGTTGACTCATTGCGACTCAATTCGCCCGCGATGGTCGCGCCGATGAGGGCGACGTAAACATTATTCCCCTCGTCAATCACGATAATTTGTCCCTCGCTGGCTCCAAGTTCGTTGGTGAACGTCATGTTGGCGCGCGCGGCGGGTCTGTCAGAAATAGTCGTCGTCGTCACCATGCCCAACACTGAGGTGTAATCTAGATCAATGCTGCTGATGCGCGGACCTAACACGTTGAGGATGACTTGCGGCGTGTTCATCATCAGGCTGGTCGATTGACTGATTTCCGCGACCATGCTGTCGGGGATGACGCCGATAGCGATCACAAACTCGCCGCTGGGCACGCTGCGTGGATTGTCTAGCACGGCTGGGTTGCTGGCGAGGTAAATGGTCGCTGCGTCGGCGCGCGCCACCCACTGCGCCGGATAGTTTGCTGTGAGCGTGCCGTCTGTGGACGAGATGACGTTCGGAAGCTGTGTCCCGCCGCACCCCGCCAGCATCAGGATCAAAAACAAGAAAAGTTTGCGTATCATCTCAGTTCCGCATCAGGTTCTCGTAGGGGAGCACCATGTAAGCGAAGCGGCGTGCTCCCGCCTTAAATAAGGATGTCGTTTTCAAAATCGCCACAATCATAACCATCTCGCCTAAAACAACCAGCCTGAACCACTAGCAGAGGTGCGTACCATCAAAGTCTCATCGTGGCTGAAGCAGCGCTCTACTGTCTACTCACTCTCAACTCATCGCTCGGTGCTTTTAACTTCCCTCTTACATTACACCTTGCATTAAAGTTCCTTTTGAAACTCAAATGCATTCATTTTTGTGCTATGCTCAAGAGTAATCGCCGTCACAGGACAAAATCATGTACCTCTACGTTAACTCATTACTCATCGCTCATTACTCGTCACTCGATTTTACCTTGGCGTGTGTCTGTAGAGTCAGGAGGTGTTTCTTTCTCTGAGTTCAAAGCTGACTCTGACGAGCGTGCAAGAGTGTCAATACTTTTTCACTGACAGAACTGAGGGGGTTAAGACAATGAGTTGTCTGGCGTAGGCACAGTCTGTCAAACAGCGACAGCGCTCTCTCGATCAATAGTGAACTTCAAATCCTCAATCCGAATGGACGTTAGTATCGATTCCCCCCAAACCTTCGGGATTGTTGGCTCAAACCCCCTCTGTTATAATGCCGCCCAGTTAATAGACCAGCGTGCCTTGTGTCCGGCGCGTTTGGCGACACCAATGAGGGACAAGACGAATTATGGCATTCACGAAAGACCAAAAGACCGAGTTAATGAAGTCCTACGCCCGTCATGAGGGCGATACGGGTTCACCAGAAGTGCAGATCGCACTCCTGACCAGCCGCATTCTTCAACTCACCGAACACCTCCAGACCCACAAACACGATCAACACTCGCGTCGTGGTCTACTGAAACTGGTGGGGCAGCGCCGCCGCCATTTGAAGTATCTCAGCAACACCAACCCAGAATCCTATCGCGAACTGATTAAGCGTCTGGGACTGCGCCGCTAAGTTGCGTTTGGGTGCTTATCCGACGTATAATCGCTTTCATAGGGAGGGCAACTGCGCCCTGACGTTCGATGTGTAATTCGGATAAGCACTACTTATACGAAGATCCGTCAACCACGCTCGACATGACGGGGGTTGGAGTGTGAAGCTAACCATCAGGTTAGACGTACTCTCCAGTTCCTGGTCTGTCGAGCGTAATTTTTTTACGTAAGACATAAGGAGAAAGAACTACATGCTGAACCTTCAGAACCATCGATATTCCGTGATGGTCGGCAAAGAAGAAATCATCATCGAAACCGGCAAGCTGGCAGGACAAGCTGGCGGAGCGGTCACGGCGCGTATCGCCGATACCTTGATCTTTGCCGCCGCCACGATGAGTCCCCATGCCCGCGAAGGCATTGATTTCTTCCCGCTGCAAGTGGAATACGAAGAAAAACTGTACGCTGCGGGACGCATTCCCGGCAGCTTTTTCCGCCGCGAAGGCAGACCCTCCGACAGCGCGATTTTGATTTCGCGCGTAATTGATCGCCCACTGCGCCCCCTATTTTCAGAGGAAATGCGCAACGAAGTGCAAGTGCTGTTAACGCCCTTCAGCCACGATCAGGAACACCAGATTGATATGCTGGGGCTAATTGCCGCCAGCGCTGCGTTGACGATTTCTGATGTTCCCTGGAACGGACCCGTGGCAGGCGTGCGCGTCGGCTTAATTGACGGCGAATTTGTACTCAATCCGGTCATTTCCGAGATGGAAAACAGCAGCCTCGACCTGCGTGTCGCAGGTACGATGGACGCCATCAACATGGTTGAAGCTGGCGCGAACGAAGTCGATGAAGAGACGATGCTGCGGGCGCTGAAATTCGCCCATGACGCCATCAAGCCAATCATCGAACTGCAAAACAAGATGCACGCTGAACTCGGCAAACCCAAGCGTGAAGTCACGCTGTACAAGGTGTCACCCGAACTGATGGAAGAAGTTTCCGCCAAGGCGCGCGATGAAGTGCGCCGCATCTCAGCAGAAATCACAGATCGTAAAGCGAACAATGAAGCTATTGAAGCGCTGCGCGAGAAAATCGTTGCTGAATATGAAGAACGCAACAAAGCTGAAACCGACACTGAGAAGCAGATCAAGCTGAGTGAAGTGCGTGAGGCATTGATGCTGGTTGTGTATGAAGAAGTGCGCAAGCGCATCGTTCACGACGGCGTGCGTCCCGATGGGCGCGACTCTACGACGATTCGCCCGCTGGCGGCAGAGGTGGGACTGATCCCGCGTGTGCATGGCACAGGCTTATTCACTCGTGGGCAAACGCAGGTGTTGACCTTCGCCACGCTGGGCACGCCGCGCGACGCGCAGCAAATGGACGGACTCAGCCCTGAAGAAGACCGCCGTTATATGCACCACTACAACATGCCGCCGTTCTCCACAGGTGAAACGTATCCGATACGTGGACCCAAGCGCCGCGAGATCGGGCACGGTGCGCTGGCAGAAGCCGCGCTGCGTCCAATGATTCCACCGGAAGATGAATTTCCGTATACCATTCGCCTCGTCAGCGAAGTGTTGAGTTCCAACGGCAGCACGTCGATGGCAAGTGTTTGCGGCAGCACTCTGGCGCTGATGGACGCGGGCGTGCCGATCATCCGTCCAGTGGCGGGTATTGCCATGGGCTTGGTTCAGCAGGACGACAAAACCGTCGTGCTGACCGACAT
>CALMZT010000823.1 GCA_937870805.1 uncultured Chloroflexota bacterium | reverse complement strand
TCCCTCGCCTAGATGGCGGCAGCGGAACTCACCGCCGCGCTCGGCGGGCCGCACGACGTCGCGGTGGTCATGGGCTCCGGCTGGGCCCCGGCCGCGGACGCGTTCGGCCCGGCGCTCGCCTCGGTGGCCATCGGCGAGCTCCCCGGGTTCGCCGCCCCTACGGCCGTCGGACACGGCGGCGAGGTCCGCTCGGTACGCGTGGGCGACCGCGGCGTGCTGCTGTTCCTCGGCCGCACCCATTACTACGAGGGCCGCGGTGTCGACCCCGTGGTGCACGGCGTGCGCACCGCGGCGGCCGCCGGTGTGAAGACCGTCGTCCTCACGAACGCCGCGGGCGGGCTCGCGCCCGACCACCGGGTCGAGTTTGCCTTCTTGCGCCAGCGCGGTGAGATCGGTTGCCAATTGATCGACCAGTGGGGTCTTGCCTTGTTGTTGACGAGGACGCACGGGATTATTCTCTTTTTCAGGATTCTGCGGTTGCACGGGACTCTCCTGTAGAACGCGCCGCGTTTGACGGCGAATTTCCTCAGGGCTGATACCCAGACGCTTGAGTACGTCGATGGCAACGCCTTCGGTTTGGCGCACCAGCCCAAGCAGGAGGTGTTCGGTCCCTATATAGTGGTGTCCCATACGGCGTGCTTCGTCAACCGCCAACTCCAGCACTTTTTTGGTGCCGGGGGACAAATCGAGTTGTGTGTTCGTGGTACGAGGAGAGGCGCGGGTCATGCGTTCAACCAATTCTTCGACCCGACGCTGTTCTAACCCCAAATCGCGCAATACACGTCCAGCGACGCCGCCTTCTTCGCGCATTAAGCCGAGGAGCAGATGCTCTGTGCCGATGTAGTTATGTTGTAACCGCTCGGCTTCTTCCTGCGCGAGGCTTAACACGCGCCGCGCGCGCTGCGTAAAGCGCTCCATTTTGTTCGCCACGGTTTCTGCCTCCGTCGCCCTGAATACGGGGCGCTTAAACTTACTCTGACTGTTTGATGTAAACGCGCATGATAACTCATTATATCAAGGTCGTGGCGAAAGTATATATGTGGCATTATCAATACTTCATTAGAGCTGAGCAATCGTCAGGTTCGCCACGCTTGATTTTCATGATTTATTCAATTGTAGCTCAGATGAGCAAATTCGGTTGACCTTTCTCAGCAATTATTCAGGTATACTTCAGACTGTAAATTTGATGAAAGGCACATACCATGTCGCGCACGCTGAAAATCGCTACGGTACAGATGGACGCCACGCCCGCGCCGACCCCGCAGCGCCTCGAACGTGCGGCGCGTTTAGTCGCTGACTCCGCCGCACAGGGCGCACAGTTGGTGGTGCTGCCCGAACTGTTCAACGTGGGCTACGAATACCACGAGCGCAACTACAGCCTTGCCGAGCCGATCAATGGGCAGACGATGACGTGGATGAAAGCGCAAGCCGCACAGCACAACATTCATCTCGCGGGATCATTCATGCTGCTGGACGGCGAAGAAGTCTACAACAGCGCCTTTATTATCGCGCCTGATGGACGCACATGGCGCTACGACAAGATTTACCCCTACAACTGGGAGCGTGCCTACTTCCGCGAAGGGCGCAGCACAACCATTGCGGATACCGATCTCGGTAAATTAGGCATGATGATCTGCTGGGACACCGCGCATCCTGATCTCTGGCAGCGCTACGCTGGCAAAGTCGATGCGATGGTGATTACAAGCTGCCCGCCCTCGATGCATCAAGCTGATCTGGTGTTCCCCAATGGCGAACGCTTCAAAAGCACGCTGATGGGCAGACCGATTCCTGAAGACGCACACTTTCAGGATAAAGATGTTGAAGATCAAGCCGGATGGTTGCGTGTGCCCGTCGTCGCCAGTCACGGCGCAGGCACGTTCCGTTCACGGCTGCCGCTGCCGGAAATTTCTGTCGCGGGAATCCTGGGGGCGCGCAGCGATTTGCAGCAGTATTTGAAAGAAGCACACGAAGCGATCCTCGAAGCGGGCTATGCGCGCTTTGGCAAAATCATTGACGCGAACGGCAACGTGATCGCGCGCGTGGAACATGATGGCGATGGCTTCACTGTAGCTGAAGTCGCCTTAGCCGATGAACTTCCTCAGCCGAATGCGCCGCAGCCCAAAATGCGGATGCATCCGTTGGGATACATAGCGATTGATGTGGTGGGCGCGAATGCTGTCGTGCCGTTGTATCGTGAGGGTGTGCGTCGTCAATGGGGCGCGCACATGGCACCTGTTGACCCACGCACGAAAATATGGATGGGAATAGTCGCAAGCGTGGCAGCAGTTAGCGGGTTCGTCGGTTACGTCATGGGTCGCAGCCGTTCATGAGGGCGAGTTTTCAGTTGACAGTTTTCAGTCAGATGTGGGTTTGGAACAGAGGCGTTTCCTGAAGCCGCATTAGGAAACAGTCACGACAATTAACAGCTATAGTCCCCGCAACAAAATAAAAAATCCGCAAACGACGCATCCAAAACATTCCCTCTACACGTTTGTTTGATTGTTCGTCAAACGGGTTCTTGAGGAAGCACATCATGCGTAAACTTTATTTGCTGCTGATTTGTATCTGTATTGTCCTCTTCTCCACACAGCGCTCATTCGCGCAAACGGATATTGTCGCCATCGACACACTCGTCGCGGAAGAGATGTCAGCGCTGAACATTCCCGGTCTCGCGCTGGCAGTTGTGCAGGGCGATGAAATTCTCTATGCACAGAGCTATGGCGTCGCAGACCCTGACGGAACGGTCATCACCCTTCAAACCCCGTTCCTATTGGCGTCGCTCAGCAAATCCTTTACCGCGCTTGCCATCATGCAGCTTGTCGAACAGGGCGCAATCGACCTCGATGCGCCTGTGCAGCAGTACCTTCCCTGGTTTCGCATGGCAGATGAAGAAGCGTCAGCCCAAATCACAGTCAGCCATTTGCTGTATCACACCAGCGGCATTTCTGAATACAGCGGCTATGAAATCCAGATGAATGGCGACATGAGCGACACAGCGCTGGAAAACAACGTGCGCCGTCTCAGCAATTCGCCGCTGAATGCTGCTCCTGGCGAAACTTTTGAATACAGTAACACGAATTACGACATTTTGGGGCTAATCGTCCAAACTGTATCCGGTCAATCCTACGAGTCGTACATTGAGGAACGCATTTTCGCGCCGCTGGACATGCAAAATTCGTACACCTCGCTTGAAGAGGCACAAGCCAATGGCATGAGCAGCGGCTACTATCGCTTTTTCGGTTTCCCGATGCTTCAGCAGACGCCTTTTTCGCGCACAGGCACGCCCTCATGGGGCATCATTTCCAGCGCCGACGATATGGCACACTATCTCATCGCGCATCTCAACGAGGGACGCTACGAGGATACGCAAATTCTATCGCCCGAAGGCATGGCGCAGCTTCACCAGCCTGGAACTCAAATCGAAGGCGAAGATTATGCGATGGGCTGGAATGTCTTCCCCTTAGACGATACGGCGCAATCGCCTACCGTTTGGGGACACATTGGCACATGGTCGAATTACCGCACTTGTATGCAAATCATTCCCGAAGAAGACTTGGGCATTGTCGTGCTACTGAACACCAACGACAGTGACATTACGTCACGCTTTGGCGACCTCTGTGACAGTGTGCCAGCATTAATCATGGGTCGAGAAATACCACCGTCAGTCATTGAAGAAGATGTCATTAAGCAAAATGGCAAGTGGATTTACCTGTTCGTTGCTCTGCTGCAAATCGGCGGCGTGGTTTGGGCAGTGAATAATTGGCGTCGCTGGCGACAAAACCCCACTACAGCACCCAAAGGCACAATCGGCTGGCTGCGTGCCGTGATTTTGCCCCTGATCCTTGACATCGCGCTGTTCGTCACGATCTTATTCATCATTCCGATAGTGTTCGTCGTGCCATTTACGAATATGATGATGAGCGCACCCGACTACGCCATTTTGTCGATTGCGATTCTGTTGCTTTCACTGTGGGGCATTATCCGTACAATGTTGTATGTGAGCGCTATCCAGCGCAGTAAACAAGCCGTTGCTTAGGCAGTTGCGTTAGAATGTATAGAGAGTGCAGGCTAATTTGTAACTGATGTTACGCAGGCTTAGCTCGAACAAGGGGTTTAAACCCCTTGTTCACAGGTTCAGGGTGCGTAACAGTCAGTCAATAAAGTATTTATTCGTTCTATATCTCATGTTCGCTTACACCTGCTTTGAATGGATCACTTCGTCCGTGTGCCACACAGGTAGAAAAAATAATCACCCACCATCGACGTGA
>CALMZT010000822.1 GCA_937870805.1 uncultured Chloroflexota bacterium | reverse complement strand
GCAATCGCATCAAATTTAGTTTGAAGGTTACAAGGGTTCACAACATCTTTGTAGGGACAAGCGTACAGGGCTGAGCATCGGGCGAACACACAGGTTCGCCCCTACAATGACGTTTCTGACCGTCCTTGCTCCAATTCGCGATTTTGATGCAATCGCCCTGCCAGCGTCCACAACAGCGAACGGTTGCGTAAGGTGAGTTAGTCAAAGAGCGTAAGCTAACGCATTTCATAGCCATTTGCGGTAAAAATAGTCTATTGCGAAGTAAATGAGGATACACAATGGTAGACCTTTTAGTTGTATTGTTGTTGGCAGTCATCAACGGCGTGTTCTCAATGTCCGAGATTGCCATCGTATCGTCGCGGCGCGCACGTTTACAGCAGCTAGTGGACAATGGCAGCAAGGGCGCGCAAACGGCGATTGAACTCACTGAAAACCCCAACCGCTTTTTGTCCAGCGTACAAATCGGCATTACACTGATCGGGATCGTCTCCGGCGCATTCGGCGGCGCAACCGTGACAGAAAACCTTGCCGCAATCATCAGCCAGGTGTCTGCGCTTGCGCCTTATGCCGAAACACTGAGCCTCGCGCTGGTCGTGGCATTGATTACCTACATGTCGCTGGTGATTGGTGAACTGGTGCCGAAGCGCATTGGACTACAGTTTCCTGAACGCATTTCGGCATTGGTTGCCCCGGCAATGAGCCTGATTTCGCGCCTGACTGCTCCGCTCATCAGTTTCTTGAGCTTATCGACAGAGGTGATACTGCGCGTCCTACGTGTGCAGACATCGGAGGAGACTGCTGTTAGTGTTGAGGAAGTTAGAGCGCTGATGACAGAAGGTCAGGAAGCGGGCGTGTTCCCACGATCAACACAGGAAATGGTCAGCGCCGTGTTTCGTTTGGATGAACTGCGTGTCAGCGCATCCATGACGCCGCGCACGGAAATCACCTGGTTGGACATCGAAGATAGCGAAGATGAGACGCGCCAGAAAATCATCGATCATCCCTATACGGCGTTTCCGGTTCACGAAAAGACACCCGACAACGTGGTAGGCGTGGTGCTGTCCAAAGACCTGCTGCGACGCTATCTCACGGGCGAAGCCATTGACCTACGCGCCCTGCTGCATCAACCGCTGTTCGTGCCGGAAAGTGTCAACGTGTCACAGGCGTTAGAAGAGATGCGGCAGAGTCGTGCCTACTTAGGACTGGTCATTGGTGAGCACGGTGATGTCATCGGCTTGGTGACGCTGCGCGATTTGATCGAGGAAGTCGTGGGCGACACGGACGAAGAGATGGCAACGCTGCGCGAAGACGGCTCGTGGTTACTGGATGGGTTAATGCCTATCGACGAATTAAAGGCGCTGTTCGAGATTGCGGAACTGCCGGGTGAAGTGAACTATCAGACGGTAGGCGGCTTCGTGATGGCGCAGTTGGGGCGTATCCCGAATGCAGGCGAGTCTTTCACATGGGGAGAGCTGCGCTTTGAGGTAGTCGATATGGATGGCAAGCGCGTCGATAAGGTGCTGGCACAGAATGTGACGTAAAATAGAACCAGTCGCAACAAATCGGGAGTCAGCGTATGCCCAACAAAATGGAGCGTTTCTCACACGGCGCGAGGCGTATCCTCAGCCTGGCACAGCAAGAAGCTGAAACCATGCAGCACACGCAAATCGGCACGGAACATTTGTTGATCGGGCTGCTCCGTCATGAAACCGGTATTGCCGCGCGCGTGCTGCATGATCTCGACGTGGATTTGAAGCGCGTACAGGATTTGGCGCTGCGTTTATCATCGTTCTCAACTAGAGACCCCAATGCACCGCTTGAGTTATCGCATGGCACGAAACAAGTGCTGGAACTTTCCGTCGATGAGGCGCGCAAGTTGGGGCATCAGGAGATCGGCACAGAGCACTTGTTGTTGGGCATTGTGCGGCAAACGGAAGGCACAGCGATTCATATTCTCAATCGGCTTGACATATCACCAGAAGTCGTGCGTAATCAGATCGTCAACGCCATGAAAACGGGCGCTACTCCACGCGCTGAAGCGCCTGCTGAGGGAATATCGTTTCCACCTCATGGGAAACAAATGGAGCGCTTCACACAGCGCGCACGACGAGTCTTGAGCCTTGCGCAGGAGGAAGCGGAACGTTTGCAGCATTCCTACATCGGCACGGAGCACCTGCTGCTCGGATTGATGCGTGAGGAAACGGGTGTCGCGGGGCGGGTGCTGCGGGATTTAGGGCTAGAACAGCGTAGGGTCGAAGAACTGGTCGAGCGTATGACCCGTGCCTACAAGCGGACGTCCGATACGCAATTTGATCTTTCTCCCGGCACGAAAAAGGTTCTTGAATTGGCAGTGGATGAAGCGCGGCGCATGGGACATCACTACATCGGCACAGAACATTTGCTGTTGGGTTTGGTGCGACAAACGGAAGGCGTTGCTATCGACGTGTTGAAGCGGCTTGGCATCAGCCCGGAAGAGATTCGCCGCCAGACGAGGCGCGTGCTGCAAGAAAGTCCTGTGCAGTCAGCCTCTCAGGGGACTGGGATTAGCAAAGCGCAACAACCTGCTCTAGATATACCTCTACATTTTACGATTACTCTTAATGAGAAAGCGCCCATCGAATTCACATTAACTTCCAAGCAATTCTACGAAGTTTACATGCATACGTTGTTGGCACTACAAAAAGGCACACTAGGCACGTTATACGAGGAGACAAAAGCTGGCATACGCATTATGATTACACGCGCCGATACAGGTGAAGCGGATAAGACTCCTACAACAGATGAGCAATAAAAAGGAAATATTGCATGACCGACAATATTCTCGTCGTCGATGACGAACAGCGCATTATCGAACTGGCGCAGTTGTATTTGGAGCAAGAAGGCTATCGCGTGACCAGCACCAACGACGGCAAAAGCGCGCTGCAAAAAATCATCAGCGAAAAGCCCGCGCTCGTCGTGCTCGATTTGATGCTGCCGGGCATGGACGGTTGGGAAGTCTGCCGCCGTGTGCGTGCCGAATCCGATGTGCCGATCATCATGCTCACCGCGCGCAGCGACGACATCGACAAAATCGTCGGCTTGGAACTCGGCGCGGACGATTACCTGACCAAGCCCTTTAACCCGCGCGAACTCGTGGCGCGCATCCGGGCGATTCTGCGGCGCGTCGATAAGCGCACGACAACGCCGACTTCGCCCACCGAAACCGTGCTGGCAATTGATAACCTGTGCATTTATCCTGAAAAGCGCGTCGTCACCATTGACACCCGATCTGTCGATCTGCGCATGAAAGAGTTTGACCTGCTGCTGACGCTGGCGGAAAATCGCGGCGTCGTGTTCACGCGCGAAAAGCTGCTGGACGTGGTGTGGGGTTATGACTTCGCGGGCGAAACGCGCACGGTTGACGTACATATCGCGCACCTGCGCCACAAGCTGGAAGGGATGCGCCCGCAGATCGAAACGGTGTGGGGCGTGGGCTATAAACTGGAGAGTAACTAACATGGATAATCCGCATACGCTGCAACCTCCCACCGACCCGCTAGCGCGCATTCATGCCTTTGCGCGTGATCTGGCTTATGGCGCGATCATGAATATGTGGGGGTCGGAAATCCGTGTTTACTTCGACAGCGAAGGGCTGAGCTTGATTGGGCAGGATGGCGGCGAGAAGTTGGTCGCGCTCATCACCGACAAGTGGAAAGGCGTCTATCCGAGCATCAACCTCTTGCAGACCTTTGGCTATCTGGTACAGACGAGCGCACAAAGCCGCGTCGCCTACTTTGCGCTGACCCAGAAGGCGTTTGAACTGCTGGAAGAGCCAGCCACGCCGCCATCGGTGTTTATCTCCTACGGGCGTAAACAGAGCAGCGCGCTTGGCTTGCTGCTGGAATGCCGCTTATCGTCGATTGGCGTCAAAGCGTTCATTGATCGCAGCATTGACCCCGGCGCAGACTGGCACAGCCATCTGAAAGGTGCGGTGAGTGGCAGTGACTTTGTGGTCTCGCTGATTGCGCCCGGTACGCTGACTTCGCCTTATGTGCGCGAGGAAATCCAGTGGGCGGTGGAAGCCAGCAAAAATTCGATTGCCATCTGGCACGGCGGCTTCAAGTTCAATCCCGCCGACATCCCCGACTGTCCCGATTGGCTGGAAGCGTTCGTAACCAGCAAGCACGCCATCCGTGTACAAGAGGAAAGCGCCGAAGGCTATCACGACGCCACCGAAAAGCTGTTGAACCGTTTGGGTTATACACAGCGCTGAAGCCAAATCTGATTGCGACTTCGTAACCACGCTCATAGCCTATTGATGGGAACCGCCCTTCATCGACTTGCGTCTAATATACACAATTCGATTTATGAGGGAAGGAATCAAGATGAGCATCAAACATCTGCCCAGGATGCTGCGATTTGTCTGCTTAGCAATCGCGCTTCTCGTCGGGTTAAGTTTCGTGTTGAGCAGCTTGCCCGCAGCGGAAGCGCAGTGTGCGCCGCGTACCGACTGGCCCACCTATGCTGTCCAGCGTGGGGACACACTCGCCCGCATCGCCGCACGCTATGGCACGACGACGAGCGTGCTGATTAACGCCAACTGTTTAGCGAATCCCAACCGCATTTTGACCGGACAGCGCTTATACGTGCCGCCGTCAAATGCTCCCAGCATCGGCGCGACGTTTCAAGCGTTCGAGCGCGGTTTCATGACGTGGCGCGTCGATACAGGCGAAATCGTCGTCTACTACACGTCAACCAGCAGTGCCACAAGCGGCTTAGTCACGGCGTATCCTGCGCGCGCTTATGCGGGACTGCCGGAAAATCCTGTCACTGAAGCGACTCCGACGGGGCGCTTCCGTCCATCGTTCGGCTTCGGCAAAGTGTGGGGCAATTACAACGCCGTGCGCTCCAGCCTCGGTTGGGCGATCACGGGCGAACAAGGTTATCTGATGACTGTGACTGGGGATACAGGCGGTTATCGCTTCAGCTTGCCCGGTGGCGGCGTGGCGCTCAACAGCGGCAACCGCACCTGGGTACTGATTAGCGGCACGATCCCCGGCAGCCCCGGCACGGGCGGTACGACAGGCGGCACAACGGGGGGTACGACAAGCGGTACGACAACGGGAACAACCACCAGCGGTGGCACAGGCGTCGTGACGACACAGGCATCGTTCCAGCAGTTTGAATACGGCTTCATGACGTGGCGCGCCGATACAGGCGAAATCGTCATCTATTACAATACGGGCACAAATGCGGGCGCGGTGATCTCCTATCCGGTCAGTGCTTATGCTTACATGCCAGAAAATCCCGTTGTCGAAACGCCGCCTGCGGGTCGTCAGCGTCCGATTTTGGGCATGGGCAAGGTGTGGGGCAATGTGCCGTTCGTGCGCAACAATCTCGGCTGGGCAACGGCGGGCGAACAAAGCTATCGCGTGACCATCACCCGCACGAGCAGTACCGCCTATCAATTCAACATCCCCAACAACAGCGTCGTCGCCAATAACAATAATCAGACGTGGAGTGTGCTCAGTGGCAGCGGCGTGCCATCTGTCCCGCGTCCCGGCGGCAGCACCACAGGCGGGACAACCACAGGTGGCACAACGACGGGCGGCACGACCACAGGCGGCAGCACCATCATCACCACACAGGCGTCCTTCCAGCAGTTTGAGTACGGCTTCATGACGTGGCGCGCAGACACAGGTGAAATCGTCGTCTACTACAACACGGCGAACAACTCAGGCAGCGTGATCTCTTTTCCGTTCAGCACCTACAGCTACATGCCTGAGAATCCGATTACGGAGATACCGCCCACAGGTCGCACTCGTCCGATCTTCGGCTTTGGCAAGGTGTGGGGCAACGTGCCAACAGTTCGCACGAATCTCGGCTGGGCGACGGCGGGCGAACAAGGCTTGACCATGACGCTTACACAAGCAGGCAACAGGACTTATCAATTCAACATCCCCAACGCCAGCATCGTCGCCGTCGTCAATAACCAGACGTGGAGCGTGCTCAGCGGCAGCGGTGTGCCTTCAACGCCGCGTCCTGGCGGCACGACAACGGGCGGAACGACGGGCGGGACAGGTGGCACAGTTTCAGGCACTCTTTCCCTAGCGCCTTATGCCTCATTCGTCTCTGGTACGTCAACGTATGCGTTGTTCAACGGTCAGTCAACGACACTGGTCTGGACGAACTTTCCCGCAGGCACAACGCTCGTCAATTTTGTGCTGACGCGCAGCGACAATTCCAATCAAACGATTGGCAACGATAACAACCTGAGCGACGGCGTCAGCGCGACGTGGACGGTG
>CALMZT010000821.1 GCA_937870805.1 uncultured Chloroflexota bacterium | reverse complement strand
GCAGAACTTCTCTAACAATTTTGCCGAGGGTGTGGCAAATGTTGTTGACGAGGCGGCGGGGACTGTTGAAATGCTGGCGGGGATGGGCGCGGCACAACAGGCGGTGTATGAAGCGACTGGCGACCCAAGACAGTACGGTGTCGGTTTTGGGGACGCCGCCGTAGCCATGCAAGACCAATATGGTTATGGGACTGAAGACGCCGCGCTAGTGAACATGTACGGCGCTCCTGTTAATAGTCAACGCGCCATCGAGGAACGCGCGGCAATTCAAGCACAAATGGAATACGAGGCACTTGCAGAAGCTCGTGCGGCAATCGTTGTTGACGCGGTGGCAAGTGGCGGAGCGGGCATTGATGCGTTTGGCGGCGGCGGCAACCCGTTGGCTTTTGCTGGTAACATGTTCGGCGGCGCAATCGGTGACATTACGCAGGTATGGCAATCCTTTGATATGAGTAGTTTTGTGAGCGACGCCAACGCCTTTGCAGCAGGTTTTGAAACCGCTGCTGATAGAGCAACCGCGTTCTCTAATGCCATGTCTGACGTTCGCTTTACAGTCCTGCCGATTAGCGAGATGACCGCGCAAATAGCGAATGGCATGGACACCGCCGCCGTTGCCTCTGAAGCGCTCAAAGATGCCATGGGAGCCTATGACCTTACAGGTTACGGCGGCGCGGATTTAGGCGGTACTCAGCTATTCAGACCCGAAGAAGTCCAGGCTATACAGGAAGCCTCTACGTACTACAGTGACCTGTTAGCCGACGCGCAAGCCATGTACGCGCAAGGGTTGATTAGCGACGCGACGCTGGCAAGTGTGCAAACTGCCGCCGATGATACGGCGCGCCTCGCCGATAACGCACAACGCGGCGCAGATGCTTACGCCAATATGTCGCTCAGTCAAGCCTTTCAAACACAAGGCGGCGGCATGATGGGCGAGATGTCGAGTGATGTCATTGCTGAGATGCAAGACAACGGCGCAAACGCGAGTACGATTGCCGCGACACAACAGCAGTTTGGACTTGCCAGCGGGCAAATCACCGCCTCATCTATGACCTATGAACAGCAGGTTGTACCTATCATCGCCGACATCGCTAGTCAGTACGGCGCACAAGCCGCCGCCGATGCAATGGCAAACGTCCAAAGCTACATGCAGAATGCCGCCTACATGGGGTTAGGGGACGGTCAGATGGCAGGCGGCATGATGCAAGCTACAGGCTTTACCTACGCAAACTCTGCTGAGGAAGACCAGATGATGGCAGAGGGTCAAATCATGGGCGGCGGCACGCTGACACAAGCGACCCCCCTCAGTGAGATGGCTGAAATGAATGAGCAAATGGATGCAATGTCCGCAGCCAGCGCCGATTTTACAAGCAACCTCGAAGCGGGTTCAGTGGCGATGGCAGAGATGAAAGGCGACATGCGCAGCGTGGTTTCCGATGCTGCGCAACTCAGCAGTCGCCTAAACACCATCAACGGGCGCAATTTGAATGTGCGCTTAAACATTCAGACAGCTGGCGCGCAGGACGCCATTATGGCGTTGATTCAAGAAGCGCTTGGCAATCTCGGCAGCAGCGGGGGTGGGTCAACGCCTAATCCACATCCGGGCGGGGGCGGACCCTAATGCTAAGATGTAGTGAACTACGGAGACAAGCCAAATGAAGAAACTTGACCTAGCCAACACTATCTTATACCGCGCGGGACTGAAGATCATGCCCAACGGCAGCGAAAGAGTTCAGCTTGCATGGGAGGCAATGGTAAACGAGTGTTTACCGCACTGGAACGAGCGCATAGGTAGGCAGGAAAAGCAACTCATTGGTTATGTGGGAATCTGGCACAATAATACCCCGCTGACCACAGAGGAACACGAGTATCTTGTACCAGCCACCGCTGCTTTAGTGGCAGTCAAGGATGTATGGAAGGCTGTTCGCCGTGAGGGTGTTGAAGTTGTACACAACCATCAAATCCCCAACAAAGGGAACGTGGGAATGTTGTTTCGTATCCTATATGCGCCACCGCCGCCACAATCACCCTATTGGAAAACAGAAAGCGTACAAGCCTTCCAAGCGCTATGGGATGATTTCACTTGGACGCTTGAGCCTGACGATGAACGCCGAATCCGTGAGGGCATTGAAAAGAGGTATTTCAAAACCGATGGACAACGATTTCAGCTTTTTGGATGCTGACCCGTTCAGCACCCCCACCGAAGGGTTAGAGTTGGAGACCACAAGGCAGCTTAGCACGCCCAAGCTACGGCGCAGGGGCAATATAGCGCGGCGTGAGCTTGTCAACGGACTGAAAAAACAGGCGTTGAATGAGCTTATCCCCACCTTGCCGCCGCCTGATACTGATTTATATGTGATCGGCAACGGTGCAGGCGCAGAGGTAAGACACGGCATTAATCCATTGGCGTTTGATTTCGGCTCATTCTTGCCCCATGTCGTGAGGATATTAGGCGATAGGCAATGTGTGGCGTATGTGTCCACCTGGACGATGAACCGCCAGCACACGAAGACGATGTTAGAAATGCTTGCCGATGGACGCCTAGCGCAACTCACGGTATTCACTGACCCATACTTTAAAAGGCGCGAGTCTGCCATTGCCAACGAACTGATAACGGGGTTATTGAACGCCGGGCAGCGTTACCTAGCGTTCAAAAATCACTGCAAAATCATTGCTATTGCAGCACCAGACGGGGGGCGCACTTGTGTTATCACTGGCAGCGCCAATTTAAGCGCACAACCGCGCTGTGAGCAATATGTGTTGACCACCAGCCCGGATGTGTACCAATTCATGAGAGATGAGTTTTTTGAGGCGATGTTGACCAATGCCTAAGCGAATCAAACAAACCACACCCGTTGAATTCCTTGAGAACACTGACAAAAGCACCGCCGCCGAGATCGAGCAGCGTGTAACGAAGGTGTATGAATTATTGGTCAATGGTGCAACCCGACGCCAAATCATTCAATACGCCAACTCCGAAAAAGTGGCGTGGAACGTCAGCGACAGGACGTTAGACACCTATATCGCCGATGCGAGGACACTGATTGAAGCGGAGGCTGCGACCCACCGCGCCTATGAATTCGGCAAGGCGTTGACACGAGTAGACGATATTTACGCCCGATCTGCGAAGGTTCAGGATTACCAGCGCGCCCTTGCCGCTAATGACCAACGAAATAAGTTGCTTGGCTTGTATCCACCGCAGCAGGTGCAAATCACTCACCTATTCGAGAAGGCAGGGGTAACAGTTGAACTTGTCACCAAACTGCTAGACGCACTCCAAACGCGCGGAATCGCAGCCAGCGATGTGTTTAATTCGATGATTGCTGAGTTGTCCAAAGAGGACGTGAAACCATGAATGCTGACACGCTCGCAAAACGCGCCCTTGACGCAGCGACCCCAAACGGCGCATTGATACGTGAGCTAAAGAAAACCCTTGCACGCGACTGTAGTGATGACCTGCGCGCCGCACTACAAGCGGTTTTAGATGCGTGTGAAGCAGGTGATGAACACGAGATTGACCGCACGCTTGACCGCCTGCTAGAGAACTACAAGCCGCCCGACAACTGGCGCGAAATGATGATAGCTGACATCCAAGCGGGCACGTTGCAGTTTGAAGACCTCGCAGAATGGTTTGATGCTGACTTTGCAAGAGAGGCTTTTGCGGAAGCGGGAGCAGCGCCAGATGGACGCTAAACTACTTGCAAATCGAGTGATAAACCGCCTCATTCCCTTCCATGATTGTCTGCCATCAGGCAGGCAGGCGCAAAGCGATCTGCGCCAGGACATCGCCAATTACGAACAAGGTGGGTTGCGTGATGTATGGGGAGAAGCTGAATATCGCGCCGCGCTCAGCCTCGATACTACCGTCACGGACTTTTTGGAGGCTTGCGAAAGCGGTAATCATGCCCATGCAAACGACATTGCCAGACTCATGTTGCGGCGCATCAAAGCCCTATACCCTGACAATATGCACAGGTCAGTAGAGTGAGCTTTTTGTGATGTACCATGCCTTTTATTCATGGTAGAATAGGTTATGACAATCACAGTTATCGAAACTTGAGAGGTGAAACTCATGGACACTGCAATCGTTCCAACCGCCAGCGCCGCGATTGTTGAGAGCACCCCGTTAGATCGAAATCCCGCCGCTGTGTATATCGGCAGCTTAACCAGCGCCCATAGCAAGCGCAATATGCTGCGCTATCTACATCAGATTGCCGGAATGCTCACCAATGGCGAGCAGGATGCATTAACCCTCAATTGGAGCGCGGTACATTACCAGCACACCCAAACCATACGCGCCCGGCTCACCGAGCAGTACGCCCCTGCTACCGTGAATGTCATGTTATCCGCTTTGCGCGGCGTGCTCAAAGAGACCTGGCGCTTAGGGTTGATGAGCGCAGAAAACTACCAGCGCGCCGTTGACCTTTCCAATGTCAAAGGTTCAACGCTGGCAGCCGGGCGCAGCCTCGCAAGTGGCGAGATTATGGCGCTTGCCCGCGCTTGTGCTGAAGATGTGACAGCGGCAGGGGCAAGGGACGCCGCAATCATTGGTATCCTTTCGACATGTGGGTTACGCCGTGCTGAAGTCGCCGCCCTCATGTTTGAAGATGTGGAGACCGACAGCGGCAAGATCACCATACACAGCGGTAAAGGCAGGAAGGCGCGCACCGTCTACGCCACTGATGGCACACACGCCGCGTTGATGGACTGGTTAGCGGTCAGAGGAAATATGTCGGGTCCGCTGTTTACCCCTGTGCTGAAATCAGGGACGATTAGAACCGATAAAGGACTGACCGCCCAAGCCATTTATAAGATGCTTGCCAAACGCGGTACAGAGGCAGGCGTAAAGGATTTTTCACCCCATGATTTTCGTCGGACGTTTGCTGGCGATATGCTCGACGCCGGAGTTGATATTGTGACCGTCGCAGGGATTATGGGACATGCCAGCGTCAACACCACCGGGCGCTATGACCGCCGACCAGAGGAAACCAAGCGTGCAGCCGCTAAGAAGCTGTATTTCCCATATCAGAAGCGTGGGTGAGCTATCTTTCTTTCTGATACATCATTCTCGATGGACACAACCGTTATGAACTATGCCAGAAACACGGCATTCCCTTCACAACGATTGAACGCCACTTCGACAGTCGTGAAACCGCGATGCTGTGGATGATACAGAACCAACGAGGACGCCGCAATTTAAGCGCCTATAACAATGACCTGATTGCACTCAAGGAACAAGCATTGCTGCACGTCGTTTATGTGCGCAATCAAGGTGTGCGAACAGACCTTTCTTCCAATCGAAAGAAAGGTGACAAATCGCCCGTTGTGGAAAGTTTTCCACAACGGGGTACATTTTGTCAAACGTCTGGACTGTGGCTGGAAACAAAAGAGCCGCCGAGCGCGGCTCTCAGGTAGTCATTGCCTTGTGGACGTGATTAACCGTAATGGTTGTCTAAGCGCTGTTTGATGATCTTGGCAACGTCTTCTACGATGACGCCTACCTCTTCATCAAAGTTCAGGTCTTTGACGATGAAACCAGAGGCAAGCAGCTTTCCAACAACCATCAGTGCCGCACCGTAGGCAAGTCTTTCGCGTTCAGCCTCACGCGCCTTACGTTCAGCATTCCATTGTGTGCTAGTGTCGGGTGTTCCTTGTTCGATGCTCATGGGTTAATCCTCAATTGTGCTAATGGGTTTGTCGAATGTTGGGTGTTCTTAAGATTGCGAATTTCACATAGATAGCGCTGAAGAACATCGGCGATAACGCGGTGACGTTCTTCAGCCTTGCCAAGCCAGATGAGAGACTCGCCCGTTGGCGTAAATCCCAAGCCGTCAACCTTGCACATCATGGTGTACAGGGTCACAGGACAGTACGGCTCACGTTCCAGTTGAGAAAGCGCCGTTAAGCAGCGCTCACGATGGTATGCCGCGCGGGGTTGTCGTGGCTCAATGAATGCACGAAATGCCGCCACAGCAGTAGGCAGTGTGTCGAGTAAGTAGGGCGCACCAGGCATCATTACGCGCCGCCTTGCTTTTCGTCAGCATGTTCGCAACGCCAGCCTTTGTGATGAGTCTGTCTACCAGTCATGACATGACACATAGAGGCTTGGTCTAAGCCGTGCGCGCGGCAGAACTCAGCAAGGTTTACGACGTGTAGTTGCGTACCGTCAGGGGAAGTGACGATATAGGCTTTCGCGCGGGCTATATTTGAGGCGATTACACACGGCGCTTTCCTGCCTTTTTGTGCCGCGCTCATCTTAGCCCGCGTCTCAGGAGTGATATTGGCTTTAGCGGCGCGGATTTTTGCCCGCGTCTCAGTGGTATGGACACGCCCACGCATAGGTGAATCGGCGTATAAACCAACGTTGAAACCGCGCTCATCGAAGGGTCGAAGTGCATCAAAATAGTGCTGTTCGCGCTCGCTCAAAAGCGCACGTTCGCACAGTTCCAGCACGGTGAAAGTAAACGCACTTTCGCCGTGTTCATCCCATGCCGCCTGTAGAGAGGTATTGGGATGCTTGTTGTGTCTTAACTTCCCGCGATGGTCTTTCCACCGATAGCGTAGATTGCTCGTGCTACCCACATAAGCCTTGCCAGTCGCGGCGCAAATAATGGCATAGACCCCGCTAGTACGTGGTAGTTTGTCCATACCCCTACCCTCTTGGGAGCACACGATAGACCTGCTGCAAGTAAAAGCACTCGGTACTATCGGCTTGCCGTGGCGTGTTGATACTGGTAACGCTCCAGCGCAAAAACTTTCTTCCGAAGTACGTCCCTTCAACCAATGGTGAGCGAAGTTCGTAAAGCGTATACGTACCCGCCGCGACAACCTTGTCACCTTCACGCAGACTCTCACCAATGACGGCGATGGTCTCAGTCTTGCGCAGTTGGTCGCACCACATCCATCTAGCGGCAGCTTTCCAGCTTTCAACGTTGACGTTCAACGGAAAGTCAGTGTTAGGTTTGGCGTACACCGTAGGACAGGCAGCCGCACAAGGTTCTAAGACAATGCGACGTGCGAGACGGTCAGCAATCGCCAGATGTTTGCGCAGCCGCCGCGTCGTCAACGTGGCACGATCTGGCGCATGTACAGCGACTTCTTCCACCGCCGCCGCATGGTCGTGCTCTGCGAGACGGTCAGCGAGACGTTGTTTTGAGGCGAAAACACTCGTTAATTGGGGTACTGTTGATGTTTGGTTCATGATAGACTTCCTTATATGCTCATGCTTTCGAGTGTGAGAGCGCGCCCGTCTCTGTAAAAGCCCTCGACAAGCTCAGAGACGGGCGCAACCGTTTTAATGGGTCGTTACGCAGTTTGGGCGGCGATCACCTCAACTTTCTCATCATGGATGTAGCGAATGAGATGCTGTTCAGCGATGCGATACTTAGGCATACGCGCCGCATTGTCAGGCATAACGTACATCTCAAGACGACCATCTTTTAGTTCCTTGACTGATTGAATAGTGCCTGTCTCGGTGATGTCCGCTGAGCCGTCGAGATTTTGTGTGTACACATACTCGATGCGTGCTTGCAGCATATCGGATAGGTTGAGTGTGGTTACGGTTCTTGTTGCGATCATATTGACATCTCCTAAAACCATGCTATCATCATGTCATACGACATGAATATATACTATGATATATCATGTCATATGATTTGTCAAATCATCTAAGGTGTGCGCATGAGCCACAGGAAAAACGTCCCAACCTTCGCAGTTCCGACAGATGCATACACCGCTTTCGGCGCTCAAGCGAAAATTGAGGGCAAGAGCTTTTCACAAGCCGTCAGAGATGCAATGTCGGAATACTTGGCGTCTCGTGGTGTTCAGGCTGATTTCAATGCAGGCACTTGGGGTGGCTACAGAAGTCGGGACGATGACGAATCGCTTCCCCCGCCTATGCGCGGCGCTGATATAGTAGACCTTGCAAAGCAACTAGACTTTAACCACGACGATGTAAATGCCATGATGGAAGCGATTAACGAGGGTTGCGGCAAGGTGGATGAGAGTGGCTGGTAATGCAGCCTATCTACTCGACACCGTAATCGTTGCTGCGCTGTTCAATGGTGAAGTGGCGATCATACAAAAAGTCAGTGCTGTACCCGTATACGTGTCAAGCATCACCATAGGCGAACTCTATTTCGGGGCTTACAAGTCGGCGCGGTTGGCGGGGAATATGGCGAAGATTCATACCCTTGCCACTCAGCGCGCCATACTAAACTGCAATCGCCTGACTGCTGAGCGCTACGGCGAAATCAAAGAGGGGTTGCGCATTAAGGGTAAGCCCATTCCCGAAAACGACATTTGGATTGCAGCGACGGCATTACAGCACAACCTTATTCTCGTTTCGCGGGATGCACATTTTAATCATGTAGACGGTTTGGGTTTTGAACAGTGGTGAGGGGGGCTAATGGACAACCCAGAGTTATGTCCCAACGATGACGATGACGCGCTGTGGGACGTTTCCTTCGCTAACTCACAGGATGGCAATAGAGCGAAGGTTAATCATCGTCAATGCGTGACTCTAATTCCCATATCTTGCGGTTCAGCTTTTCGACTTGTTCCCGTTCAGCTTTTAATTGCTCAGTGAGAAGGTCATTTCTGCCTTGAGACCGTTGAAGTTCAGTCTGCAACTTTTGCAGATCTGCCAGCGCGCTATCCCGTTCGCTTTGCAGCGTTGCCATTGCGCGGGCATGGTCGGACATAATCACCATCTGCATATCAGCAGCGGGAGGCAGTGGGGGGAGATCGCCGCGCTGTCCCGCCGCCAAACTGACGTGAATCTCATCATTCGGTGCGCCGCTTTTCTTCATAGCAGCGACCAGCGCGAATACCCTGAAATCATCTTCACTAAATTGACGATTGCGACCCCTACCCGGTGCAGCCGACACCGACAGGTAGCGCGAAAATTCCTCAGCCCAATTTCTGACAGTCTGCGGCGATACATCAAAAACTTTTGTGACGTGAGAAGTGAGGTATCCATTCATAAGGGCAAGGATACCATACTCGCAAATGGTTCGCTAATGGCGCAATCTGTATTTTTAAAAGCGCTTATCCCCCTACCCTATCAAGCCCTGATTAGCGTTATTTTCGCTTTCAAGCTATTATTGTCCAAAGAAAGCGCTAAGTGTGAATTGCTTATAGTGCAAAGGTAAGGGATATGGCACGCAAACAGACCTTTAGACTAAGGTTTACGTTCTGGCTCGATATGTTGAATGACATCGAGCAGGACTTGGCAGACTACATTGAAACGCTGAAAACACAGCGCAGCTTTGTCAAAACCGTTCGTAATGGCTTGCGGGTAATGCGAGACCTCCAAGCAGGGCAGGTGGAAATTTTGTTTGAGCTATTCCCCTGGATAAAGGCAGAGTTCATTGCGGGTGTTATGCCAAAGCCTGACACTGACCCATCAGGCAATGAGAAAATCCGTAAGGAGCTTGAGCAGATACGTGATTTACTTCTCAGGAACAGCACACCGCCGATTGTCGCCAGCGAAGCGCCCACAGGCAATATACGGATGCTGACCGCCAACGGTGCAGCCGCGCCCGGAGCGCCGCGCGCCTTGAATGTGCCAGCGCTTACCCTGCCTACGTTTGACGATGATGAGGACGGGGATACACTGATAATTGGACGTGATACCAGCGTTGATTCAGCACTCAATTTCGTCAATTCAATGCTTGCCCTTCAACAATAATATGAAGCTGATTTATTGTTCTGCGGGTAACAACAAATACGCTGAAATCGCTATTCGACACGGTTTTAGCTATGGCGCGCGATTGCCTCATAAGGTCTATTTCGCGCCCGTATTTGTTGACCAGGAATGGAAGAACCCCGTTCGCACAGAACACAAGCAATCGCGCCTCTATCAACTACTTGCCGCAGCACAGGTTGAGCAAAACATTTCCACCATGGTGGAAACTGGCACAGTCCCAGAGCGCCAATTACGCGAGCTTGCAGAACAAGCAAAAGTACGACGCCTATCTACCCTAAAGAAAGGTGACAAATCGCCCGTTGTGCAAAATTTTGCACAACGGGGTACATTTTGTCAAACGTCTGGACTGTGGCTGGAAACAAACAAGCTGCCGAGCAGTGGCGCGAAGGGTTTGACAATGTTGTCAAACCCTGTGAACACCCAAGCTGAAGCTAACATGAGCAACGGTGGGAAGGGTGTCAGAATTCTGACACCCTTAGGGCGTGTGACCGATAAGGTGGCAGAAATTGCAGCAAGAGCTGAAGCCAATCAAGGCACACGCACAGACATCCGTCCAAATTTAGACAGAAGTGTCAATACGCTGCAAGAGATTGCTAACGCCGCCGAAGCCTCGACGCTGCCACCATCCACAAAGTCCAAGCCATCGAAAAATCCGCGCCCGAAACGACCAAACAAGCTGCTGAGCGCGGCGTTGACTATGGCGCTTGTCACGTTGGCAGCGTCGAGGCTTCGGCAGTAAGGCAATGCATGAGTAGCAAAGGTGTGCATTGAGCGTGCAATCTTTCAATTTACTGCAAAAATCTACGCCGGAGAATGTGGTACAAGTTCCTACAAGGCTGATTGTCATAACTAATGTTTGAGGGATGAATGACTGAACAGGAAAGAACGATAGTTGCACTGAAAGAGGAAAACGAGAGGCTAAAACGAATGCTAAATGCAGTTTCGCCAGCCACTACGCCTATACCTCTTGATGATGTACCCCGTCAGATTATACTTGCTGAGCTGAGAGGCGCTCAAAAAGCCCTTGTTATCGAAGACCGCAAGTTAGCGTTTGAATCAGCTTTGAACACCCTTCAAAGAACTATAGACAACGTTGTAACCGCTGCTCGGTGGATAACTAATACTGAAAAAATGGCAGCGGAACTAAATGGGGTTGACGAGATTCTGCTTGCTAGGTTCGGTGCTGTGCGCAGAACATACCAAGTACTAGGAGGCGACATAGAAGCTGAAACACCGGAGCTTGCATCGCTTGTCGATGCACTCTCGAAAACTGTCATGACACTGACCAACGGACGTATAAAGACAAATGAAGCAGCGCGGCAAATCGAGACAGCCTTTCACCAATTCCGACCTGACTACGAAGTTCTTAGGAATCGCATTGGTAGACAAGTTGACCCCGCACGACCATACATCGCTGAGCAAATGGGAAAGCGAATGCACAGCTATAATGACAACGCCGATGGAAGAATTGCTTGCGCTTGCTCAATACTACGCGACATCAGAAAAACCGATGTGGAAAAGCGCGCTGAAGGGATGAATGAGGCAGAAACAGCACTTGCTCTCTATCTAGAGCCATATCTGCGAAGGGGGGAGCTTTTGACGTTTCTGAGAGGGGTAAAACGCGACCATTCAAGCGTGTGGAAATAAAATTAATTTCCGCACGCCCAGTCATGAGCAAATATGCTAATCTTAAAGAGATAAACAGTCCCCTACCACCAAACCCCCGTGCCCAGTTAAGTTTTTCGAGGACAAGACTGAGACGCAGGGGCAGGTAGCGGAGTTGTTCACACAAACAGAATCATATCACGAAATTTGCCAAATAGGGGAACAACAACTGCCTCTAAAACGCAGTGTACGCTGGAATTAGCCCAAGAAATGAAAACGCCTGCTAGTCACAGGCGCAACGGACGGGACTCATGGCGAATTACACAAAACGGGTATAAGTATGGTAGCACAGAACGCGAAAAATGTCACTCAGGGCAGTCCACCGACCAGCGCCCAGCCGCAGAGCTTGCCGCGTGAACTTATCGTTTTAACCCACAAACAATGCATTATTCTTGATTATTTTGTACGGTTAGCCTGGAACGTTTTCCCCACCGATGAACTGAGCAAGATAGCGCCTTACTGGAAACAGCTTCAAACAACACGCCTCTATCTTGACCCGCAAAACGTGCTGAGCCACAAAGGAATACTTGCCGCGTTCCGTGAAAGTGCAAATATCGCCGTCATGATGGGACGTACCAGCGGCAACCTATTTGTGATCGACTGCGAGACCGAAGCCGCATACAACTTTGTGCTAACCGAACTTGACGAGCGTGCTATTCCCATATGGGCACAACGAACCCCTAGCGGCGGAGGTCACTTCTTTTTCCGGGCGCGCCGTGAAGTGTCCAACGTCACACTAGGACAGCTTGCAAAGGACATCGAGATACGTGGACACGGCGGTTATGTCATTGTTGCACCAAGCATCATTAAATGCAGTGATGGAATAAAGCGGCGCTACACATGGGAACGTCAGGAAGGTGATTTACCACACCTTATTGACCTCACACGTATCGACTTCCTACAGGACAAAAGTGGCGAACAAATACGACTGAAGTTTCGCCGGAACACCAATCGCAGCGAACTGCGAGACGATGCAACAGGCTTGTATCGGCTGACCCTAGACTATATCGACAATGGCCACAAACTGAAGGGAACACGCACACGGAATATCCGATTGTACAAGGCAGCGAGTGACCTCTATCAGCATGGGTATACAAAAGCCGACATTACCGCCAGATTGCTGCATATCGCCGTGTCATCAGGACTACCGCAAAGGGAAGCTGAAACCACGATCAACAGCGCATGTAAAGGTACTCCAAAGTTTGAACGCCATACTGACGAAATCCCCGCATGGAAGCGGGCGCAGAACTGGCTTGCTTCAGCTACCTTTACGGGACGTACTGCCTCCGTCGATAAGGCTGTATTTCGCGCCGCTATCAACATTGCAGCACGGGCACCCGTTGATAAGGTTATGAGGCTTACAAGCCGCGAAATAGCCGATATTGCAGGCATTACACGCAAGACCGCGAGCATCGCATTAAAGCGCTTAGTAGCTGCTGGTTTGTTGGTGTGTAAGAAGTTCACAGACCGCATATCAGATGCTAAATGCTATGAGTTCGGAGGTGTGTGTGTTTACCCCACTTATAGCGTAGCTATAAATACTGTATCTAGTAGTGGGGTAATTACGCACACACCCCTAACAGACGCCGCCGAACGTGAGGCACTAGGCTTAACAGGTTTTGATCTGTACCGTGCCATGTGTCGAATCGGCGCGCCCATGTCTGCTAAGGCACTTGCAGCCGCCAGCGGAATAGGCTTAAACGCCGTGCGTAACGCACTCCGAACGAACCACCCGTTACGCACGTCCGGGCTTGTAACCCTTACTGCTGATGGATACTTAGCGCGTGATGTTGACGATGATGAATTGAATGAGTTGACCCAAGCCCCCGTAGGTAAGAGGAAGGCGCGCATTCAACAGCACGCCAACGAACGAGCGCAGCGTGCGACCTCATACCTTATTGAACGTCTAGAGAAGCGTTACGCACGGATTGTTACGCCCGCGCCCGCCGATCCGCCCAAAGGCAATGTAGAAACGCTTAAATGCCCTAATTGCGGTCAGCATATCGCCGCTGTGTTTGGCGTCCCTGATAAATGCGCTTTCTGCAATGACCTCACTACATGGAAACCGTTACCCGAAACCAATGTGTCTCCAATTGGAGACACTCCGAGAGACACAGCGCCAGCGCGCCCGGTGGTGCAAAATTTTGCACCACCGCCAATTGCGCCACAGACGCAAACGGTTGATGTTGTCAGCACGTCCAACGCAGATAAAGCACGCAACCGCGCCCAACTTGACCAACGCTTGAGCAGCTTGCGTATGTGGCTAGACAGACAACCTAGTTTCGCCACAGACCAGCGCGCCAAAGACTTGATACCCGACCATCAGAAGATGTTAGCCGCAGGCGACGCAACCGCCGTTGACCGTCATATAAACCTAATGAAGTCGATGTATGGAAAGGACAAACGCCGATGAACGCAACCAAGCAGCGCCGCAACCTCAACATAGGCGCATTGTGGCTCAGTGAAACCCGTGAAGGTGTTGAGTATTTTTCTGGACACATCACCACACCGGACGGTCAGACTTATGACGTATCTGTATTCAAAAACAAGTTCAAAGGTGTTGACGATCAGAAGCCACACTTCATTGTGTGGACACCTGATTTATCAGACCTGCCGGAAGTCGATAATGAGCCAGCTCTACACCCGTTTTAACAAGCCATAGGACAAACGACCATGAACCGTAAAACTTGCAAGCGAGTACCTCACAGAATTATCAGAAAACAGGCGCAGCGCCGCATTGCAGCCGCACTAGCTGCTATCGGCTATGCTGTTCGCTACGCACAATATGTGCCGTTGTGCATTCAACCGATTAATAGGAAAGGATAAAACGATGAGCCAAAGTATGAAAGCTGCGATCACTGATTTAGTAGTTGGTTATCGTCGGCAAATGCAGCAAATCGCCAGAGATGAGCGCTTCAGCCGCGACTACAAGCACGCTGAAATTAAGAAGATGGGAGCCGCTGCCGCTGCTGAAATTCAGTCTCGCATCAAGACCTTTAACGAGACCTTTGAAACCACAAAGAAAACACTGACCGACAAGGCGTACTTTTCGCCAGTTCCAAGCCCCGATGAGGCGGCGCAGTTGAACTACACCAAGTCAGCGTTGGCTGCGCAGTGGGAAACGATGACGCTACAGCAAATGACAGCGGCTTATGAGGCGGCGCTGACCACAAAAGACAGGATAACGGCACGCATTTACTATGATTTCGGTAGCGTGATTGCCGGGCGCAAAATCAAATTGGATGGGAACAGACCATTTGAAGGCGTTCCTGTGCACTGGACTCCGCTGAACAAGCGCGCAGAGGAAATGCTATTGAACGATGAACAGAAGCGGGCGCGTCAACGACTGGTCGAAATCGAAGCCGAGCGCGTTGATTACCTTTCGTTTGCGGGACCGCTGCAGGTCGAGATGCAATCGGCGGGCTATGACGCCGCAAAGCAGGATGTTGGGCAGCGTGTCACTGGCTATGAAAGGCTATCGGGGGTTTAAGAGGCTTTATGGCGGACTATGTGGTTTCCGTAGAAATTCTCGCTCAAGATCGAGCGACTGAAGCGATTGCCAATCTCAACCGTGAACTACAAAACGTCGCTGCGAATTCGGAGACGAACGCTAATCAAGTCGTCCAGCAAAAATCACTGTGGGAACAGTATTCAGGTGCAGTACAGTCCGTAGCTACGGCTTACGGCGTGGTGCAATCCGCAGCGGGGATGTTGGGGCAGGGATTAGAGCTTGTCGATTTAGGCGAAAACGTGCGCTCTGTGCGTTTGGCGTTTGAAGCGTTAGCCGACGACCCCG
>CALMZT010000820.1 GCA_937870805.1 uncultured Chloroflexota bacterium | reverse complement strand
TCAGTGACGATGTCCAGCGCCACGTAACGCAAGAAAGATGAACATCTTGGCGAAGCGGGACGCGATGGCAACGCACCTTCTGTGATTGACTTGCTGCACCGTGCCGTGCTGGTCTGGCAGAATGCTGACCGCCGCGCACTGGCGGAATATCTGGCACAGCACGCGCTCGGACGCGAAGAAGAAGTCAACGCCGTGGCACAGGCGCTCATCAATGTCCTGCCACAGGGCGACAGAGAACGGCAGTTATTGGAAAATTATTTGCAGGGCAGCACCGATCTTCCCGATGTACCACGCCAGAATCGGCTGCTTTAAGCGAGGAGAGAATACATGCCAGAATCACCCTATGAACGGCGCTTAAACGAAGCCACCAAACTGATCGAACAGGGTCTGCACCGTCAGGCAGTCGAGACCGCTGGCGGTGGCATTGACCTGTTGATGAAAGACCTGTTTGAAGAACTGAAGAAAAAGGTCAACCCGCGTGATGCCGCTGCGCTGCAAGGGGCGTTCAACAGTCGTGCGCCCAAATCCGGTAAGCTGACCTTTGGACAGTGGATTGCGCTGTATGCTGATGAGAACCTGTTCGCCCGGCTGGAAGGCGCATTCAAATACAAATTCCGCTACTTCAACGAAGGCACACTGAAGACGATTCTCGCTGTACGAAACGACAGCGTTCATGAGGATTATCAGCCGCACCGGGCAGAATCAGAGTTAGTCCGTAACAACTTCGTCCTGTTCCTCAGCGAAGTTGGACGCGCTCCAAAAGAAGCGGAAGCCGTGCTTCCGGCTGCCAAGACCGAACGGGCGAAAGGCAATCTGCCCGCCTGGACGACCATTGCCACGCCAAACCGCGACATCCGGGAACGCCGTTTTGATCTGGGTATCTTTGCTATCCATCTGGGCGAAATTGCATCTGAGTCGGGCAGCGGTCAGCCCGAATATGCCGACCCGACGACCTTTTTTGATCTGACCTACATCACACGCGGGCTGCGGGCCCAGCTAGTTTCGATGATGCAGCGGCTCGGTGGACGTGGGCAGGGCGCATCCGTTGTGCAGCTCGATACAACCTTTGGCGGTGGTAAGACACACACCCTGCTGGCAATGTATCACCTTGCTAAACATGGTCATGCCCTGCGCGAGCGCGACGAAGTGCGGGGATTAACCAACGAAGCGCGAGTAGAAACGCCGCCTCAGGCTGCCGTCGCCGTGCTGGATGGTTCATATCTGTCACCGAGCCAGCCGCGTAAAACTGCCGAAGGGATCGTCCTCAAAACACTGTGGGGCGAATTAGCTTACCAGCTTGGCGGGGCGGAAGCCTACGAATTCCTGCGCGGCAGTGATGAGTCGATGAGTGCGCCGGGTTCAAACGACCTGACACAGATGATGCGTGCTGTTGGCAAACCCATTTTGATTCTGATTGACGAATTGCTCGATTACGCGACTAAAGCAGGAGCAGTCAAAGTTGGACGCGGTTATCTGGTTGACCAGGTGCAGTCCTTCGTCAAAGCGCTGACACAGGCGGTTGATCCCCACCCAACAGCATTGATGGTTTTGACGCTCACCAGCAGCCCACAGCAGATATTTGGTGAAGCGGCGCGGCGCTTGCAGCAGGACATCGCCGGGCAGTATGCGACCTTCAAGACCATTCTGGAGCGCGTGCAGCGCACTGAAGTCACTGCCGAGAGCGCGGAAATCTATGAGATTCTGCGCCGCCGGTTGTTCGAGCGTACAGGGGATGCCGCAGAACACGAATCTATCGCAAATGCTTACTGGCACTATTATCGGCAAAATCAGAATGTTTTTCCCGGCGAGGTCATTGCACCGGATTATCGTCAGCGGGTAGCGCAGGCATATCCCTTCCATCCCGATCTCATCGACGTGCTGCGTGACCGCTGGGGAACTATTCAGGGCTTCCAGAAAACGCGCGGCGTGTTGCGCCTCCTGGCGCTGGTGGTCAGCAATCTGTATCGCAAGAATCACGGCGCACCGCTCATTCATGTGGGACATATCGACCTCGCCGATCCCGAAATCCGCCGTGAACTCTTGGGTCATGTGGACAGCCCGGCAGGTTATGATGCCGCCATCGGTTCAGATATTGCAGGTCTGCCCGGCTCGAAGGCTGAGGCACTCGATCAGCGCATTGGCGGCGATTACTACCGTTTCGGTTTATGTGAGGGGTTAGCCTCCACTCTGTTTATGTACTCGCACAGCGGCGCGGCGGGATATGTAGGCAGCAGCAGACCGCAGCTCTGGCTGGGTGTCCTTCAACCGGATGTGATGCCCGCGCTCGCTGCCGATGCCTTCAGCAAGCTCGAAGGCGAACTGTGGTACATGGAAAAAGAGGGGATGGTCTTCCGGCTCGGGGTTGACCCGAACCTGAACATGATGCTCGTCCAGCGGATGGATGCGCTGCGTCAGGATCGAGACAAACTTGGGGAGGTTGTCTACAACACCGTCGAGTCGCTGGCTGGAACGAAGTTCGGTAAGGCAGTCATTTGGCCCGAAGATTCGCGTCTGGTACGGGACAACAACGCACTCAAGCTGGTTATCGCTCCTCCTAATGCGTGTTTTCGAGAAGACGACCCTGAAATGCGCGCGCAGCTTTATATTGATGATATCCTCAAGAACGCTGGAGACAAGCACCGCCAGTTCCGCAACACAGTCATTTTTGCACTGCCCACGCCAGATGGCTTTGCCAATATGGAACAGGCCGCCATCCGGTTAATTGCGCTCGAAGAAATCAAGAGTTCTACCGGACGCAACCTCAAAGATTACCTGCGCGACGAACTGGATCAGCAGCTTGCCGCCGCTCGTGTTGGTTTACCGTCAGCGATCTGGGGCGCGTATATCGTCACTGGAACAGCCGGACGTGATGACTACTGGATTGTGTGGGAGAGCGGCATCAAGCCCTACCGCCAGAGCGACACCCTGAGTCAGCGCATCTGGGAGCGATTAACAGATAGCGAACGGTTGTTGGAGAAATTCGACCCGGATTATCTCATTCGTTCGGGGGATGGACGGTTTGCGATTCTGTGGCCCGCCGATCAAACTGCTGTGAAAACACAGGATTTGTGGGATGCTTTTGCCCGCTATGACTACCTGCCAATGCTTGCTTCGCAAAAAGTGTTGCAGGATACAATTGCGTGGGGCGTTCAACGCGGCTTGTTTGGTTATGCTACAGGTAGCCCGCAAAAGCCTGACAAGATTTTCTTTGACGAGATGGTACGCGCTGACCAGTGCGCGATCAGCGAGTTTGCTTGGCTGGTGAGTGCGGAGTATGTTCGCCCGCTGCGTTATCCACCGCCGCCACCAACAGTTACAGGTGATTCAGATGGGTTTGAAACTGTCGATGAGACAGAGGAGACCGGGTGGGAGGTCATTCCTAACGGTGACGATCCGCCGACTCGCGTAACGGCTAAATACAATGGTGTAAATGTCGAAGTTCAGTTGGATGCGCTGAACTGGCGGCAGTTCTACAATTCGGTGATTCAGCCGTTGGTTGCAAGAGGCGCAAATGTCAACATCACGGTCAACCTGAATGCAACTCATGATGAGGGCTTCGACCTCGATTTCATCGAACTGAGCATTAAAGAGAGTGTGGTGCAGATCAGCCGCACTGCCAAAGTTGAAATCAAGCGACAGGATAACGCATAGTTCGTTTCGATTGGAGCTTATCAACGCAACAGATAAGCTCCATTTACTTCTGATGTAATTCTCCCCGTCTGCTGGCAATACTGCTAACCTCAAACTGCAAAATTTCAC
>CALMZT010000819.1 GCA_937870805.1 uncultured Chloroflexota bacterium | reverse complement strand
CGGGAAACGATGCAGGCGATTTTGGAAGACCTTGCTTTTAAGGAACGTTTCCATTCGCTGAACACTGATTACAAGCAAAAATACACCCCAGAAATGGCTCAAGCCGAATATGAGCGCGTGATGCTGCTAAGCACACAACCCGAAACAACGCTTGGGTTCTCGCGGCGAGTAAAAATCGGAGGCTGATCCTTGACCACAGCAGCACTGCCCCATCATCTCAGGGATGTCCTGAACTACGAAGTCGACAAACTGCTGGTTCAACTCGGCGGCGGTGTCATCGACAGTGTGACTTACGACACCTCATGGGTCGTTCGACTCCAGCCTTATTTCCCATACGCCGGTTTTGAGGGCGCGATTCATTGGCTGCGACATCGGCAAAGCCCTGACGGCAGTTGGGGTGGCGACGTGTTATATCATCATGATCGCTTTATTTGCACGCTGGCAGCGATGGTCGCTCTGCATACCGTCGGACATGACATTGATCGCCCCCGCGTTCAACAAGCAGAGAACTTTCTGTGGCGTACCTACAATTATCTATCCCGTGACCCCCACGACACGATTGGCTTTCCAGTATTGGCGGTATCGCTGCTCAACGAAGCGACGCAGTTAGGGTTGGATGTGCCATCTGATTTGTACTGTGACGTGGCAACGATTGAGAAAAAGCTGAACATGGTCGGGCGTGTTTCCAGTGCGTGGCGCTATAACACGATGTCGTTCTCGTTGGAAGCTGCGCACCCGAAATATCCTGAAGAACCGAATTTTTTGGAAGCAAATGGCTCTGTGGGAACATCCCCGGCAGCGACAGCGGCAATGTTGATTCGCAGAGGCAGAGAGTACACCCCTTCGTTGAACTATCTGCGAAACATTGCTAACCCGGATGGTGGCATTCCCAATGTCGGACCCATCGATACGTTTGAAATCGCGTGGTCGCTCAACCTGCTGCGGCTGGCGGGCGCAATTACTCCCGATGATCCCGAAGTGAAACGGGCAACTGACGCTTTATGGGATGCCTGGTCACAGGAAAAAGGGATTGGTTTTTCATCCTTTTACTCCCTTTCTGACTTGGACGACACAGCGACAACGTTCGCAGTGCTGCGTTGGGCGGGCTATCCGGCAAGCGCAGACGTATTTCTGCGGTTTGAGGTGGACGATCATTTCCTGTGCTTCCCGGCTGAGGCTGATCCCTCATTAGGGGCACATGTACGCGCGCTCATGGCGATACGCATGGCACCAGAACATCCAAAGTATGAAGCATGGATTGAAAAAATGCTTCACCTTATACGGCGCTATAACCTTTATGGACGGTTTTATTTTGATAAATGGCATTCATCGCCCTATTACATGCGCTCAACAGCAATTTATGCGCTGCATAATCTTGAAAACCCGCTTGCCACAGAATGTATTCACTGGATGATACGCACGCAGCTTGAAGATGGGGGCTGGGGCTATTACGGCAAATCAACTGCCGAAGAAACAGCTTACTGCTTGCAAGCGCTGTTATATTGGGAACACTATTTCCCCGGCACCTGTTCACCTGCGCATATTGAGGCAGCAGCAGTTTTCCTATCGGATAACTTGCAGGACGAACGCTTTCCTTCCTTATGGATTGGAAAATGTCTATATACACCGCCCAAAGTAGTGCAGGCAGCCATCGCAGCGGCGCTGCACAGCTACCGTGTATGGAAAGGCTAATCCATGATTGAGACAGAGAAGCAAAGCGTCTTAGGACCCAAAACGATACCGGGTTTGCGCCCGGTACCGTTATTGAATTGGCGCGTCAACTATTGGCGCTTTTTGCGTGACCCGATTGGCTGCACACGCGACCTTTATGCCACTTACGGAAAACTGTGCACCCCGTCGCAGTTTCAGGAAACACAAGCGGGAACGTTGTGCGTTTTCGCACCGGAGTATTACCAACAAATCCTGGGACAACCTGGGCGTTTTTATTCTCGCAACATTACGCAGAATCAATCCGCAGATACCCCGCTGTCACGGCTTGGCTCAGGATTGGTTAGCCTCAACGGTGATGAACACAAACGTCATCGCCGGATGATGATGCCCGCGTTCCACAAGAAACGTATCGAAGCGTACCGTGACGATATGGTGAATGTGGCAGATCAGGTTATCAGCCATTGGAAGGCGGGGGAAACGCGCGATATGTTGCGCGAGATGGAAAAAATTACCATCGGTGTAGCAATGAAAACGCTGTTTGGTGCAGAAAATCCCGAACGGGCACAGGCAATCAGCACTGCCTTTGAAGATGTGCTGCGGCTGAATGTTTCCGCAGAGCTACTACCCATCAACCTGCCATTCTTTCCGCTAGGACGGCTGATGAAACGCGCAGGTGAATTGGAGGCTGAAATCCTGTCCATTATC
>CALMZT010000818.1 GCA_937870805.1 uncultured Chloroflexota bacterium | reverse complement strand
GGAGCGTCGTGCTGCACCCAATGCGTAGCGTCTTCGAGGTAAACCACTCGCCCATCGTCGCATAGCTCGATGCTTAACTCTGCCAGTTCACGCTCTAAGGCAATGTCATGCACCCCCCAAATCACCAGCGTCGGTACAGTAATACGCGGGCTTGGCAGTTTTTCAACAGGGACTTGTGCCGCTGCGCGATACCAGTTCAGCATACTTGTGCCATCTCCTGTGCGTGCCCATGCCTTGCGGTATTCAACAAGATCGGCGTCAGTGAATGAGCCGGGGCGTGCACTGTTTTTTACTGTTTCTACCAGTGGCATCCAGTTGAAAGCGCTGATACCAATCTGAGGCAGGAAGGGGAGTTGGAAATAAAAGATGTACCAACTGCGCAAAAACTGCATTGGATGAGTGCTCAGGTAGCGGCGAAACACGCTGTTGTGAGGTACATTGAGGATGACCATTTTGTCGAGGTACTGCGGATATTTTTGGGCAGTACGCCATGCGACGGCTCCACCCCAATCATGCCCGACAAGGTATGCCTTTTCGACGCCTGCGGCTTTAATCAAGCCAATGACATCAGCAGATGTTTGATCGAGCGTGTAGGCGGCAATCGCTTCGGGCTTATCACTAAGATTGTAGCCGCGCTGATCGGGCACCCAAACACGATAGCCTTGTTCCACGAGCGCAGGAATTTGCTTGCGCCAACCGTACCAGAAATCAGGGAAGCCGTGTAATAAAATCACCAGCGGCGCATCTTCTGCCCCTGCTTGGACGACATGTAGGTTGACGCCATTGGTGTGAATAGTCGTATGCGTGAGTTGAGTATCCATGCTTGAATACCCTCATAGTGAATTTGTCGATACCATAACACGAAGGAATAGACGATGCGAATCGAACATGTGGCGCTGTGGGCGCGAGATCTTGAGGCGATGAGGGATTTTTATGTGCGCTATTTTGGTGGCACGGCAGGCGACAAGTATGTGAATCCGAAACATGGTTACGAGTCGTATTTCGTGACCTTCGATACGGGTGCGCGGCTGGAAATTATGTACATGCCTTCTGTGCCAGAGAATACCAATGACATAGATTGCCAGGCACTTGGTTGGATTCACATCGCGTTTGTAGTTGGCAGTATGGAAATTGTCGATACGCTGACTGAGCGTCTGCGGGCACATGGTTATCGCGTGATGGGTGAGCCGCGCACGACGGGCGATGGTTATTATGAAAGTGTGGTGCTTGACCCAGAGGGAAACAGAATAGAGATTACGGTTTAGTAGGGACGAACTGCATTGACACCTGGCAGCGGTACATAGTGTTTGATGTTGAGGGTGTAGAGAGGCACACTGAGTCGGACAGCGACAGAGGCGATCATCATATCTGTGAGTTCAATTCCGTAGCCGAGATGGAAGCGTGCAAACTGCCGCATTGCCCAATTGTTGTCAGCTTCTATTGGATGTTCAATGGGAAACTGTTTTAGAAAACGCAAAATTTGATCACGTTCAGCATTGTTGCGCGCTCCTTGGACAGTTTCCATCCAAACGATAGGTGTGATAGCGATACGCCGTTTTGTCATACTGGCATACCAGCTTAGAGCTGCTGGGTTCTGACGGAGCAAATCTATAACGATTGTTGAATCGAAGATAAACTCAGTCACGTTTTAATGTCTTTCTCTACGTTTACGGCGTTGCTCCTGGAGGTAGGCTACTGGGTCTACCATATCTTCGCGGTCTGCCCAAATACCAATTTCAGGGGATTTAATAATTTCCTCCGCCGTCAAACCCAACCCTGTATAAGTCGTGGGATCGCTTAACAACGCTTCTAACTCTGCGTCGTAAACATCGTCGGGCACAGGCTCATTGAACGCCGTTGGTCGCTCATTCAGCGGTTCAACAGTCACACGCACACGCCCACGCGGCGCATCTGGCGGAAGCTGGATGTTCAATTTACCGTCTTCGCCCACTTCGCTTTCGATAATCACCATATCTGTCATGGTTTAAATCCTTGCCTTAGTCTTTTCCCCCATTGTACCCCAAAGTCTATGATGAACTCGCTTGCAGCGTCGCCACTCAACCGTTGTTTGCAGCGTCGCTGTCCCACAGGTGATAGCGCAAGATACTGGACATGAGGGCAAGCGGGACGATGAGCAGACTCAGGAACACCAAACCGCCCACCATCTCATATGCCAACGCTGCCGCCGGAATCGTTGGCGGGCGTACAAGTGGCACAAGCTGCGGGATCACATAAAGTACAATCAAAATTAAAGGGATGGAGATTCGCAATCCATGAACCATCAATCTCGTTTGCTGGCGCTGTGTGGGGCTTGCAGTACGAAAGAAGCGATACATTTGTGCGTAGATACCAACGCCGAAAAATACAACTGGCAGCAACGATAAGAGAAGCGGTGATAGGTTGTTGAGGCGCAGCAGGAGCGAACCGCTGTAAATCAATGCGATCACGGCAAGCCATTTTGTCCAATCAGGCACGAAGCGTCCATCTGGAAAAAGCAAAAGTGACATTAAAACGAACAGATTGCTCAACGTCGATGTAATCAGGAGCAGGATTGATAGTGGTGTAGTATTGCGGAATACATTACTCATGATGGCAGGATGGATGGAAATAGCGCCTGTGACGCCGAATGTGACCTGCGCTAGCGAAATCAGCAACGCCACACGGTTATCAGATTTATGCCAGAAGATGAACACAGCAACCCCGACGTAAATTATCACAAAGATTGCCATGAGGGTGACATAGTAGCCTGCATAGTAGGTGTTGCTGAGTCCCAACATGAACAGCGCTGCCCGTCGCCAATCGCCGATTTGACGTAGATAGCCGTTGGCATAGCGTAGAAACAGCGCAAAGGTAGCAAGACTAATGATAGTGATCAATATCCATGCGCCGCGTACTACTGTCAGCCATATACCTGTTAATGGTGTAGAGGTAGCTGTTTGGGTTGAGTCTGTGCTGAAAGCACTCATGAATGTTCCTTCAACTTTGCGATGCATCTATTTTAACCGGAGTTCGGCTTAAGCGACGTAAGATGTTGCAGCGCCCGAAATGCCTACATCTAATTCCACAACAAACTATCCCCACTGCCTCAAGACTAGAACTTATTTCAAAATTCGGCAGCGTAGGGGCGTCGTGTAAAACGGAGTTTGCCTGTGTCGCCCTGCTTAAAAAGTTAATTTTGAAATGACCTATAAAGCCTGATGACTATCGACTAATAGCTAAAGACTAACATTACACACCGAATTAAAGTGTCAAAAGGAACTCAAATGCAAGGCGTTTTGTGCTATCCTCAAACTAATCGCTGTTATAGGACATACTCATGTACTGCTGCCTTTTCCTCATCACTCATTACTGTTGCGTCAGTAGCTTTTGGTCTGCGCGTGCCTGTAGAGTCAGTAATGGTGACTTTTTCTGAGTTCACAACTGACACTACACGCTCAACAGTGTCGTCAATAATTTTTCACTGACACAACTGAAGCTGTTAAGTCAGTGGATGGTCTATCGCAAGGACGCATTGTCAAAAACCTCCCTTTATCCACTGACATCGCGTATTTGGGTTTGACATGATAAAAACGAGATTGTGTATCGGCGCTGGAATTTACCTTCTTTGACGCCGCAGCCACGCCAGCACACGAGGGTATAGTTCAGTGTACGCTTTGTAGAGCAGCGGATAGGGCGCATAATCCCATGCGCCGATGTGCCGCGTCACCGTGCCGCGAAAGCCGCGCTTGAACTGGTAGACGCCCCATAGGCTGTCGCTTTCCACGAACTCATCAGGCGCGCCCCACATATCGTACACTACGTAGCCGTGCGCCTTCGCCCAGCGCATCGCTTCCCATTGAAGCAAGTAGTTAGGCATTTTGTCGCGTTCTTCGTTAGAGGATGCGCCGTAGAAGTACCAGCATTTGCGCGCGAAGTGGAACAAAATCACATGTGCCAACGCCTTGCCGTTGTACTCAGCGATGAGGGGCTGCGCGAGTCCAGCATCTATCAGGTAGCGCCACTCGTGAAGATAGTAGTCGCGTGGGCGAATGAGGAAACCGTCGCGTGCGCCCGTTTGCTGGTAGAGGTCGTACAGCAGCAGCAGATCGGCGGTTGTGCCTTCGCGCACGGTTACGCCTTCACGCTGCGCGATACGCACTTTGCGGCGGGTGTTCTGGCTCATCGCGGCGAGAAGCTCATCTTCGCTAGGCGTGAGGTCGATGTTAATGGTGTTGCGGAACTGAATTTGATCGTCGGAGGAGCGCCAGCCGCGTGCCTGCAAGTTCGCAACGAAGGCTTGTCCTGTGAGGTCGGGAGTATCGTCAGCTTCGCTGGGGACACCTGTTGCAAGCACGACATCGGGGTCGATTTTTAGCCAGACGGCGAACTGCTGGCGGGCGAGATTTTGCAGATGGTTGAGCACAAAATTGACGAGTTCAGGGTCGGAATAATCGAGCGCGGGACCTTTGGAAACGTACAGCATTTTGAATGGACTGATGCTGCGCACGCCGACAGATGCCAGCGCTTTGACCTCGCCAGCACGTTTGAAAGCGAGGCGCAGAGGCTGCCAACCTGTCGTTTTGTGCTTAAATTCGCCCCATTCCCACGTTTGCAAAATGTGAGCGTAAGGGAGGCTGCGCAGCGTGTTATTCCAGTGGTCGCGGTGGGTGATGTGCTCGACGGTGAACAAGCGTGTTCCTTTTTTGACGACATTATAGCAGTTTTGTGTGGGTGCTATGTGGAACTTTTTACGCTCAACATGCGGCAGCAGGTGTGGGCAGTAAAGTGAACCTGGATAGTGCCGGGTGGAGCACATGAGTAGGAGAAGTGGGATGTGAATTTGAGTTCGGGGGTACACAAAACGGTTTTGGTGCCAGATGTTGAAGATGAGGTGTGGGGTTTGCTATCTCACGTTGAACAAGCTAAACTCAATCGTATATTTTACCTTTTTTGAGCATGGAAGCAAATACGATGCGTATTAGACTTGTTGTAATAATAATAATAGTGATTGTTACATTAGCGAGTCTTGTATTATTGTTGCTTCCCTTCAGATTCGGTTCTACAGTGACAGCGACATCTGTTTCCACGCAAGATGTCGCTGCGCTGCGTCTGACAATTGCTCCTGCAATCACCCCTATTGCCCGCAACGCTGATTGGACGCCTGTTGAGCAGGATTTTGACGGTGTGCCGATGGTGCTGGTGCCAGCGGGCTGCTTCACGATGGGCAGCACGGAAGGCGAACAAGATGAACTGCCGCCCACGCCTATATGCTTTGCTGCGCCATTCTGGATTGACCTGTATGAAGTGACACAAGGTGATTTTGCGCGTTTGGGTGGGCAAGCGGCTGATGGCAATGCATTTGAGGGTGAAGATCGTCCGCGCGAAAATATCACCTGGTACGAGTCGCGCGACTTCTGCACGTTACGAGGCGCACGCCTGCCCACAGAAGCCGAGTGGGAATATGCCGCGCGTGGACCCGACAGCCTGATTTATCCTTGGGGAAATACGTTTGTCGCAGAGAATGTCGTCTCTACGGACAATTCTAACACTCAAACTGCCGCTGTTGGCAGCAGAGCGGCGGGGCGTTCATGGGTGGGCGCGTATGACCTGAGCGGCAACCTTTCGGAGTGGACAAGCACCATCTATCAGCGGTATCCCTATCCTACAGATGCTAATGGCTTGGTCATTGACGATGGTCGGGAAGATGAAGCGAGTACAGGGGTGGAGGTGCGCGCGCTGCGAGGCGGTTCGTGGGCGCACCGTGACATCTATTTGACAGGCAGCAATCGTAATACGGGCGGACCCACGAATGGCAGCGACACTATTGGATTTCGCTGCGCCCGTAATGCAGGATAGGGCAATTACTCCGCTTGTGCGCGATACTTCAATGCCAGTTTGTAGGCAGCGTAACGCAATTTATCGCTCTGGGTTCAAAACCCAGAGCTAGTAGAAGATTGGTAAACCTCTGAAGAGGTTGAAAAACCGCAGCATCCAACCCGTGAACGGGTTTCCAATGCGCCTGGCGGGCAGTTCAAAACTGCCCGCGTCCGCAGCGGCGAACGGTTTGCGTAAGGTGCGG
>CALMZT010000817.1 GCA_937870805.1 uncultured Chloroflexota bacterium | reverse complement strand
GGCTATACCGTTCCTGCCAACCCGACGGGTCTTGGTCCGGCGAATGAAAGCTGGGTGAGCCAGGAAGCCCTTGATGCAGGAGCTGAAATGGGTTTAGGCGTCTATGACTCTGCTGCCGCTGCCGCTGTGCTTGACGAAGCAGGCTATGTGGACGCGGATGGCGACGGTTGGCGCGATCAGCCCGATGGTACGGCGATTGAATTCCCTGTACAGGTCGTCAACGGTTGGACGGATTGGGTCACCAGCGTCCAGATCATCGTGGAAAGCTTCCAGGCAATTGGTCTGAATGCCAGAGTAGAGACCCCGGATTTCGGCGATTGGTTCAATAACCTGCAAACCGGTACCTTTGATGTCTCTATCGGTTGGAGCGCCTCAGGGATCACCCCATGGGACTTCTACCGCACTGTGCTGGATAGTTCGCTGATTACCGCAGAAGGTGTGGCGAATGGCTCGACCTGGGGTCGTTGGACGAATGAAGAGTCTGATGCCCTATTAGCAGCCTTTACCGCAACGGCAGATGAAGCGGAACAACGCGACATCATGAACCAGATGCAAATGCTGTACGTTCAGAACATCCCGGCAATCCCGCTGTTCCCTGGACCCACCTGGTACGAGTGGAATGATACACGTTTCACGGGCTTCCCGACACAGGAAGATTACTACACTCAGGGCAGCCCCTGGGAAGAAGCCTTCGGCGCACGCTGGATCGTGGTCAACCGCATCCACTGCGTTGACAACACAAGCTGTGGACAAGGCAGCTAATCGGTAAGCACTGGACGACGTTGGGCTGGAGTGAAAAGCTCCAGCCCATTGTATAGGAAAAGTATGTTAAGCTTAAAACAATCTTCATGATGAGGATAAAAAGATGCGTTACTTAACCCGCCGTCTCTTATTCTATATGATGGCATTTTTTGTGGCTATCACGATCAATTTCTTTATCCCGCGCTTGATGGTGGGCGATCCTGTGCAATTAATTCTTGCTCGGTTTCAAGGGCGCATCGATCCACGCGCTGAGGATGCCATCAGAGCAACCTTTGGTTTCGTACAGGGACCTTTACACGAACAGTATTTCACCTACTTGTCCAATGTTTTTCAAGGTAACTTTGGACCCTCGGTTTTGAATTATCCGGTGAATGTCAGCCAGGTGCTCGGTGCGAGTATGGCTTGGACGCTGCGTCTGATCGGGTTGTCAACGATTTTGGCATTCATTATAGGAACATTCTTGGGGGTGCTTGCCGCATGGCGGCGTGGGCGCTTCGTAGACAGTTACGTGTTACCTGTTTTAAGTGTCCTCAATGCGTTCCCTGCCTTTTGGGTTTCTATGTTAACCGTATACTTCTTTGCCTTCAGACTAGGCTGGTTCCCCATGAGCCATGCCTCAGATATTACGCTGACTCCAGATTGGGGATCACTGGAATATACCCTGAGTGTGGTTCGACATGCTTTCCTGCCTATGACAGTCATTATCCTGACGACCATCGGCAGTTGGATGTTGGGGATGCGCAACAATATGATTGGGGTGCTCTCGCAGGATTACATCGTGATGGCGCAGGCAAAAGGATTATCTGACCGACGGGTGATGCTGGTCTATGCGGCACGCAACGCCATTCTGCCAAGCCTGACGGGATTCGCACAGGCACTGGGTTTTGTCATCGGCGGCGCAGTCGTGATCGAAATTGTGTTTTCTTATCCGGGGATTGGTTTTACGTTGCTGCTGGCGGTCAATTCTCGTGATTATCCGCTGATGCAGGCAATTTTCCTGATGATTACGTTGGCGGTACTCATTGCCAACTTTATTGCCGATGTATCTTATGTGCTGCTCGACCCGCGTGCGCGCTAACTGTAATGAAAATATAACGAAGTCTTTATTGGCAAGGAGAAGTACAACTCATGGAACAGAACCAGCCTGTTAGTATCCCCACGACGACAGCGACCCCTCGTCAGACCCGTCTTCCACGCCTACCGGGTATTCAGACACCAGAAGTGCTGCGAAGTATTCTGCGCAACCGTAAAGCAACAGTTGGCTTGATTATTCTGACATTTTTTGTTCTTGTCTCCATATTCGCAGGTCAAATCACTTCCATTGAGCCAACACGGCGCGTCGGACGTCCTCATGAAGCGCCCAGCGCCGAACGCTATTTTGGCACAACGCGCGATGGCAAGGATGTGTTTTCGCAGGTTGTTTACGGCGGGCGCGTTACGCTGCTCGTAGGTTTTTTGACAGGCACACTCCTCATCGTCATCGCCATTATTATGGGTTTGACTGCTGGCTACCTAGGTGGATGGGGAGACGAAGTGCTGTCGCTCATCACGCGGGGCCAGGCGCTCGGGCTGCTGTCGCACTCCGACCTCGAGGAGCGGTTCACG
>CALMZT010000816.1 GCA_937870805.1 uncultured Chloroflexota bacterium | reverse complement strand
ATACCCTAATGGCTTTTGTACCATTGTTATAAACCGAATGGAGGTGCTTCAACACATCTTCGGCGCAATCCAGGAGTATGGCGGCTTCGACAACCCCGACTGGCTGTTCTGATATTACATCGCGCATTAAAGTGTCAAAAGGAACTCAAATGCGCCGCCTTTTGTGCTACGCTTCCGATAGAGAACGGAGTCGCCATGTCCCGCAGCAAGCTAACGACTAAAGACTATAAGCTATCGACTAAGCGCTATCGACTAAAAGCTACTCTGTAATCTCACTGCATCTTCGGCTTACATTTAACTTTGAGGTTGGGTTTAGGTTTGAAACAAAAACCATGTGCACTGAGAGTAGATTATAAGAAAGACGGTAACTTAAACCTTAGTCTGCCTTGCCCCTGTTTTACAGAGCGTTTTGGTAACGCCTCGCCTTTTTACTCTTTCCAGAAGGGTTCGCTGAGGTACTTGTAAGCGTTGTCCGGGAACAGCGTGATGATGACCCCTTCTTCGCCGCGCTCCGCAAGCTGTTCCGCCACGCGCAGCGAACCGACCATTGCCCCCGCCGCGCTGATGCCCACCAGATAGCCTTCCTCGCGTGCCAGCCGCCGCGCCATCACGTAGCTGTCTTCGGTGCGTATCGGGATTTGCACATCGGGAAGCGTTTCGTCGTAGATGCCGGGCTTGATCGCCGTTGGGATGTGCTTCAGCCCTTCCAGCCCATGAAACGGCGAATCCGGCTGCAAGGCGACAATTTTCACATTCGGATTATACGCTTTCAAGCGGCGACCTGTGCCTATCAGCGTGCCGGTTGTCCCCAAACCCGCCACGAAATGCGTCACCTGTCCGCGCGTTTGCTGCCAGATTTCTACGCCTGTGCCGTGATAGTGCGCCAGCCAGTTCGCAGGATTGTTGTACTGGTTGGCGTAGAAGTATTTTTCCGGTTCACGTTCTACCAGTTCGCGCACGGCGAGGATCGCACCATCGCTGCCTTCCAGTGGATCGGTCAGCACCAGTTCCGTGCCATATGCGCGCAGGATGGCGATGCGTTCCGCGCTGGCGTTCGCCGGCAGGAACAGCTTCACGCGGTAGCCCTTCGCCGCCCCTAACATGGCGTAAGCAATGCCTGTGTTGCCACTGGTGCTGTCCACCAGAATTTTGTCGGGCGTCAGTTCGCCCGTGCGCTCTGCCTCGCGGATGATGTTCAGCGCCGCGCGGTCTTTGACGCTGCCGCCGGGATTCATCCATTCGGCTTTGGCGTAGATACTGATGTTCGACGGCAGATGCGCCGTGATATTGCGAAAGCTCAACAGCGGCGTATTGCCGATCTGTCGTTCAACATTCATCGCAGGGTTATCAATCAATGCTGCAACCATGTTTGTCCCTTTAGTGTCCATTCGTGTTCGTCGCCAGAAATTAAAAAGCGCGGGATGCTCCCACGCTTTGTGTTGTCTTATGCCAATTTGCTTACGTCAAGGCAACATCAAATGAAGCGCGGTACGCACCCCTGGGTGATATTGCTACAACAGACGCAAGCCAACATGTTCATAGTCGTTAGTCGTTAGTCATTAGTCGTTGACGATTTCTACTGTAGCGTAAGTGAGAGATGTTGTCAACCGGAGTCGCGTTATTTTTCTCAGACGTTTACATGTGCGCAAGTCTTACGAGATTGGGGGGATTGGTGATCTTCAGTTTCATATTAAGTCGGGCGAACGCCTCTTCGCTTACATGGTTCGCCCTACGTGTCCACGAGGTTCACTACTCCCTGAGAAGCACCGTGATTGCGGCACACGCTAATCTTCGATATATTTATTACTGTCTCTCTTAACCATTATTAAAATTACTTTACTGGAATTCTTATGAAAGCCACTTCCGAAAAACAGCACTAATGTTAAGATCAACAATAGTATTCTTCTAGAGAGATAGCTCGTTCAATCTTGCGCAAATTTGAGAGCATAGGCGGTAGATCACGCTTTCATGGAGACAAACGATGTCTGAGTTAGAAAACACAGATGAGGGTGCAAATATTCTTGATGGACGACTGTCAACAGGGGTTCCCGGCTTAGATGAAATTTTATGCGACGGACTCATTCCTCGGCGGGCTTATTTGCTGCATGGCAATCCGGGCAGTGGTAAAACAATGTTAGGAATGCATTTTATGGCGGCGGGCGCAGCCAGAGGTGAGCAAGCCCTATTTATTACAATGGGCGAAACCGAGCAGCAGATTCGTGCCAATGCCGCTTCCGCCGGTTTTGACCTGACGGATGTAAAATTTCTTGACCTTGCCCCTTCGCCTGATTTTTTCGCCCAAGTCCAAAGCTACGATATTTTCTCTCCGGCTGAAGTCGAGCGCGAACCCACTACTGAACGTATCACGTCTGAAGTGGATAAGCTGAAACCCATCCGTGTCTTTATTGACGCGATGACGCACTTCCGTTATCTGTCGAGCGATGATTTACAGTTCCGCCGACAAACATACTCCTTCTTGCGTTTCTTAATCGATGGCGGCGCAACCGTTTTATTTACTTCTGAGGATAGTCCCTCGCAGCCAGACGATGATTTGCAATACATGAGCGATGGGATTATTCGGTTGGAACACAGGCAGGACATCCGAACGCTTAGTATTATCAAGTTTCGCGGATCTGGTTTTATAAGTGGCGAACACTCCATGCGCCTCAGCGAGAAAGGAGTGGAAGTCTTCCCGCGCATATTACCCAGTGACGAAGAAAGACAGTACCCGATGGGTGAAAACATACCCTCTGGCATCCCTGAACTCGATGAACTGATTCATGGAGGACTGGAGCGTGGTACGGTGACGATCATCAGCGGTCCGACAGGCGTGGGCAAAACCACCTTAGGGATGCAATTTATGAAAGAGGCAGCAGGACGCGATGAGCGATCTGTGATTTACACGTTTGAAGAATGGTCAGAAACCCTGATGCGTCGCAGCCAGAATATCAATATGCCTATCGAAACCATGATTCAGCGTGGTACGCTTTCGATTGTGCAAGTTGAACCTCTGCGCTACACACCAGACGAATTTGCGCGCATGGTGCGTAAGGATATTGAGGAAAATGGGGCGGCGATTATCATGATCGACAGCATTTCAGGTTATCGCTTGTCTGTGCGCGGCGAAGATTTAGTGCGACATCTCCATGCCCTAAGCAAATATCTTCAGAGTAGAGGTGTTGCCATCATCCTAATCAATGAAATTGAAGATATTATTGGCGGGTTTCGGGCAACGGAAATCGGCATAAGCTATATCGCAGATACCATTATCTTTTTGCGCTATTTGGAACTGCGGGGGGAACTGCGACGAGCGGTGGGGGTGTTAAAGAAACGCCTCTCGGACTTCCAAAAGACCCTGCGTGAATTTGAAATCACCCGTTATGGGCTGAAAGTTGGCAAACCTCTCACTGATTTGCACGGTATTTTAACCGGTATACCCGAGTGGAGTGATAACTCGGGAGATAAGTGATGGATTCGAAACCATTAATCTTGACTGTTGATCGTAATCAGCGCAATCTCGAATTGTTAGCGCAAATCTTAGGGAAAGAGGGCTATGATACATTATCTGCCAACACGTTAGAGGGTATTGACCAGATTTTAGAGCGTGGAGATCCGATTGGGGTTGCGTTAGTGGACATCTCTGGATTTGATCGCCAAATTTGGGCTTATTGTGAAAAGCTCTCCGATAACGGTGTGCCGCTTTTGGTGATCTCGCCTGAACCCTCGGTGAGTTTTGCCAAACCGAAGTCAGTCAAATAAGCATTGCCCTCGTCATCGAGCATGATGTTGCTGATGGTATTGGCCATGGACTGGATACCCAGAGAAGGTTCTACCAAGCCAATGCCATAGATTTGTCCAGGTATGGGAATCAAAACAGCAAAGACAAAAGGTTTTAATCCATAGTCATAGGGGTTGGGCTGAAATCGAATCAGCGTATTGTCATTGGCAATGGTAGCCACATAATTCCGGTAGGTTTTCCCTTCAATGGTAAAATCTCCCCAGGCTTCCAATAGTGCCACGCCATCCTGGGTAGCTTCCTCCTCATGGGTGTTAATGCCAAAGACAGAATTATTCT
>CALMZT010000815.1 GCA_937870805.1 uncultured Chloroflexota bacterium | reverse complement strand
GTGACTTGCGTTTGGGCAATACCTAAAGCGCGTCCGATGCCGGGCGCAAATTCGTAGAGATAACGTTCCTCCGATGTCATGATGGGGGCTTGACCTTCAATCGGGAAGCGTAACACGACGTAGCGGACATTGAGCAGTTCCAAGAGTGCAGGCTGTGGGATGAACTGCGGGCATTCACGCACCGCTTGCGCACTGGCACGGGTCGAGGGCGCGCCAACGGAATATTCACTAAAACGGCAGCCACCAGCGCGGCGCACGAATTCGCCATATGCCGCTAAATGCGTTGGGTCATAACCATCAGCGCGATCAATATTTGTGGAGATGGTCTCCATATCGGACAGATCACCATAGGGTGCAAACACGCGCTCATCCGCTTCGAGGTTATCAAGGATATAAGATGTGATTGGGCTGATGGCAGTGGCTGTAGCTTCTGGCTGTGGGCGCGCAAGGTCAGCGTCGAACCACCACAACTCAATCAATGCTAACAAGCACAGCGCGAAAAACCAGCGGCGGGTCGGCGCGGCACGCAGGATAAAAGCAAGCAAAGGCAGAGTCACGACGTAGGGGATGAAGGAGAATTGGAACAGCGTCGGCGCAAACACACTCACAAGTGTCATCAGCGCATAGATTAGCACCCATACGCCCACAACGCGCCAGAACCAGCGTGCAGGCTGGCGACCATCGAGCCACTTTTCCGCACCATCTGCTGCCAGAATCACCATGCCTAAGAATGCCAGCGGGTAAAAGCGCTCTGTTGATCGCAGTAATGTAAAGATCGGGACGAATTGGTAAAGCAGGTAGTACAAACCCCCATACCTGCCCAAATTCAAAATCACCAGCAGAACCGTACCCGCCGCTAACCAGCGCTCACGGCGTGTCCAGCCACCCGCTGCACTGTAAAGCAGCAGTAACACTCACGCTGTCCCCGGAAAGATTACCCACTCGGCAATTTTCATATTCCAGGGGATGACCCAGAGCATGAGCAACAAAGGAGGCAGCCCGGCAGTAGCTTCTTCAATACCTAACGACGTGCGCTGTGTGTAAGGCAGCAGCTCGATAAAGGGTAAAATCTGTGCGGCAGAGAGTCCAAACATGACGATGAAGGCGACTGTGCCTCCTAATAGCGACGTTCGCAGCCATTGCCGCACCTGTCCGCGCTGTATATAAAAAAAAGGACATGGCGCTAAAACGACGCCGCTCATAATCAGATATTTGCCATCGTTCATCGCCTGCGCTGCCAGCGCGATACCTAACAATACTGCCCAGCCTAAACGCCGTGTCTGCATGTAACTGTGGAACGCCAGCCACACCCAGGGAAACCAAGCCACCGCCGACAACAACGCCCAGTGTCCACCCGCAAGATGGGCGATGAGACGCGGCGTGTAGGCGAACAGGAGCGCGCCTAAAAACGCGGCGTCAGGACGCATATCACGCAGCTTACGCAGGCACAAATAGACGCCGACCCCTGCCCACCAGATGTGGATCAGCGCGTCGAGATTCAGTGCCAGGGGCAGTGGAAATATCAAGATGAGCCAATGTACAGGGTAAAAGATCGGGGCGACGGGATGCCCGATCAGCGGCGCGCCACTCAGATAGTAGCTGCGCCATAAGGGTAGTGTTCCCGTTTCCCACAATGTGTCGCGAACGTAGCGTGAAAGTGGGTATACCTCTTGCGTGAGGTCGGTGCCAAATTCGGAATTTGAAAAGATCAGCGGCGTGGGTGGCAGCAGATAGGGCAAGAACATCAACAGCGTAAGCAGGAAAAAAGCTGCGATATAGGCGAGATCAGCGCGCCGCAGCGGATGAGAGGGATTCATTACGTCTCTTGAATACGATATAATAGCCACCAGTTCACCAGCATTCAATATAAGGGCATATTTATGGGACAGATCATTAACGTTGGCAGCATTGCCGATTACGTTGGACAAGAAGTCACGGTACGCGGCTGGGTCTATGACCGTACTGACAAAGGTAAGCTGCAATTTATCATGGTACGCGATGGCACGGGCATTGTGCAGTGTGTCGCCTTTAGAGGGAATTTACCGGAAGCCGAATTTGAAGCGGCAAGCAAGGTGACACAGGAATCATCGGTCATTGTCACAGGTACTGTGAAAGCCAACGAGCGCGTGAAAAAAGGCATCCCCAGCGGCTACGAGATCGACCTGAAGTCATTCCAAGTGCTGCAAATGGTCGAAGATTATCCGATCACACCGAAAGAACACGGTGTCGAATTCCTCATGGACAACCGTCATCTGTGGCTGCGTTCCAACCGCCAATGGGCAATTTTACGCATTCGAGCAACCATTATTCGTGAGATGCGTAACTGGCTTGACGATCACGGCTATTTGCTGGTCGATACGCCGATCATCACCCCATCGGCGGGCGAAGATACTACATCGCTGTTCGAGATCGACTACCACGGTGAACCTGCGTTCCTCGCACAGACGGGACAGCTTTACAACGAAGCGAACATGATGGCGTTCGGCAAAGTCTACTGCTTCGGTCCTACGTTTCGCGCTGAGAAATCCAAGACGCGCCGTCACCTGATGGAGTTCTGGATGCTAGAGCCAGAGATGGCGTTCACGTCGCTGGAAGAAATGATGGACATGGAGCAGGAGTTCGTCAGCCATGTCATCCAGAGCGTCTTGGAAAAACATCGCAAAGAACTAGAGATTTTGGAACGCGATACCGGCAAGCTCGAAAATATTCTGCCGCTGTTCCCACGCATCAGCTACGACGAGGCTGTAGAACGCTTGCAGAAACTCGCGGCGGAAACCCAAGACCCTGAACAAAAAGAACTGCTGAAAATTGAATGGGGCAGCGACTTCGGCAGCCCGCACGAAACCGCGCTTACCCAAATGTTTGATCGCCCGGTGTTCGTCTATCACTACCCGACGCAGGTCAAAGCGTTTTACATGCAGCCCGTCGAGGGTCGCCCGGAAGTCTGCCGCAGCGTCGATCTGCTTGCGCCGGAAGGTTACGGCGAGATCACGGGCGGCAGTGAGCGCATCCATGATCCGGTGCTGATCGAGGAACGGGTGAGTAAAATCGGTATCCCGCGCGAGAATTATGCCTGGTATCTCGACCTGCGCAAGTACGGCAGCGTGCCACACGCCGGTTTCGGCCTCGGTTTGGAGCGGACGGTGGCCTGGATTTGCGGATTACCCCACATCCGCGAGACGATTCCGTATGCGCGTTTGATGAACCGGAAATATCCGTAGTTAACGATAAAAGAACGGATTTTTCACCACAGAGGTCACAGAGCGCACAGAGAGAACGACAAGAAGATTCTGAGTGCCAACTTCAGTGTTCAGAGCGAAGATGAGCGTAGGAATCGTTTCTCATCTTTATCATTGGCATAATGGCGACGGCGGCAATAGAGGCTGCCGTCGCTTATTTTCCCCTCCATGTTGGCAGCGGGAAGGCTCATCTACTCCCAAATCCATTCTCAGATTTTTAAAGCAATTCTAGTAAAAGATTGACCTGTTTCTTACACGAGGGTGGTTAGGTGAGGGTAGGAAATATAGGGAGTCACGCAGATGCCTGATTATACTGTTCAAATCCCAGTTGGTTCGATTGTTTTAGAAGGTAATTTAACGATTCCGCTCAACAGCCAGTCGGTGATTTTGTTCGCGCATGGCAGCGGCAGCAGCCGTTACAGCGCGCGCAACCAATATGTGGCT
>CALMZT010000814.1 GCA_937870805.1 uncultured Chloroflexota bacterium | reverse complement strand
TGCAGGCTAAAATTTGAGTCATATCCTGATTAACACTAGTCGAATCGCCCTTCCAGCCAGGGAAGGATGAGTTCGTAATTCGGTACTGTACCCCCTCCGTTCGAGGTCATCAGGTAGTCGCGGTTGATCACCAGGCTGTCGAACCGTCCGGCATCGACCAACACGGGCAGCGCCAACCGTATCAAGTCCGTGATCGTCAGGTTCGTATCCACCGATTGCCCTAACACGTTGGCGACGCCTGCCCAGTTCAACGGATTAGCAAGCTGCTGCGCCAGCGCGCTCACGACCTGCTGCTGACGCTCTGCCCGTTCATAGTCATCTGAGCTGTGCCGCGTGCGTGCGTAGATCAGCGCTTGTTCGCCGTTCATATGCTGTACGCCTGCTTCAAAGCGGATCGTCATCACGCCACCGTCGGGCGTCGGGTACTGCTCATCGACAATCGTGTCCTGCACCTCGATAGTCACACCCCCTACGGCATCCACCAACCTGACGAACGTCTCGAAGTCGATACGGATGTAGCGCTCGGCTTGAATCCCGAAGTTGAACGCAATCGCTTCGTTGAGCAGCCCCGGTCCCCTACCCGCTTGCTCCACCTCACCCAGCATATTGATCGTATTGATGCGCTGCGAACCGTAATTGGGCACATCGATGAACAGGTCGCGTGGCAGCGAAAGCATGCTCACTTGCAGACTCCCTGGTTCAATGCCAAGCAGCATGATACTGTCCGAACGCGCGACGAAGCCTTCCCCTTCGCGTGAGTCCAAACCCATCACGAGGATGTCGGTGTGCGGCGGCGGGAACAGCAGATACGCCGCGAAGCTCAGGCTGCACACGAACAGGCAGCCGAACGCAGTAGCCGCGCAGCCCATGAGCGCTCTGCCAAAGCATCCGTTCCGCCGTTGCGGGAGAGGGTTTTTATTCAGAATCATAGCTATCCGAAGACGATGCCGAGATCACGCGCCATTTGTACAAGTTCGCTGTTCGGGTCAACGAACTTCATGTTGATGGCTGATGTCATCGGTACGGAGATGAACTGTGTACCTTGCAATGCCACCATGTAGCCCCAGCGTTCCGCCGCAATCAGTTGGACAGCCGTCGCGCCAAAGTAGGTGGCTAACCAGCGATCTCGCGGCGTCGGCTCCGCCTGCTACCCCTGCATTGAGCGCAATCCAGCCTGCATCGCGTCCCATGACTTCCATCACCATCACGCGATGATGGCTTTCGGCTGTCGTCTGGAGTTTTTCGAGCGCTTCTGTCGCCGTTGTGATCGCCGTATCGAAACCAAATGTCACATCCGTTTGACTGAGGTCATTGTCAATCGTTTTGGGGACACCGACGATATGCGCGCCCATATCCACCAGCTTTTGGGCAATCGCCATTGTGCCATCTCCACCAGCAACAATCAGCGCTTCAAGCCCCAATTCATTCATACGCGCTAAGGCTTCGTGAGAGACATCAATGTATTCCACTGTACCGTCTGCCTGCTCCACAGGGCGCGCGAAGGGACTACCACGATTGGCAGCGCCCAATATTGTCCCACCACGCGCCAGCAAATCGCGAACATTTGCTTCGTCCAGACTGATGATCGGCAGCCGCGCCAGCAATCCATCAAAGCCCTCACGAATACCGATCACTTCCCATCCATAACGGCGAGTTGCCGTGAGGACGGCAGCGCGAATGACCGCATTTAAGCCGGGGGCATCACCACCTCCTGTGAGTATGCCAATAGCCTTGCTCACAATATCATTCCTCGTCAGAAGCTCTGCCACAAGTTGCCAGTGGGTGATAAGCTGACAACACCGTTGTTGGGTAATCCAACATAGATCACGCCGTCAGGACTGGCTTGTATCGGGACATTATAGGCAGTTTCACTTTCCTGTATCGCCCAACCCATGCGCTCACGCACCTGTGACTGTTCACGCCAGATGAGTCCGAAGCCGCGACGTGGTTGCCAGGATAGCGGCGGAACGTCCACATTGAAGTTCGGATCGATTTCCGCCATTGTTGTCGCCTCAAAAGCGTCGTTAAACACTTGCCAGCGCGGGAATCCTGCGTCGCTAAAGAAGACGTAAATCGCATCCTGAGCTTCTACCCACACCATAAACCCACGCTCAAAGTACAGGATTGAACCTCGACTGAGAGTAGCAACCGCTAAAGGACACACATTGGGTCTCGGATTCGAGAAGAACCAATTGTAAGGGCAATTGACTGATGCGGGATTAATCGAGACTGCGGTTGATTGACCCGGAAGCGGCTGCGCGACC
>CALMZT010000813.1 GCA_937870805.1 uncultured Chloroflexota bacterium | reverse complement strand
AAAGCACTGCCCACACCTGGCATCGTATCAACTTCGATGCGCCCGCAGTGGGCTTCAATGATTTTTTCGGCGATGGAAAGTCCTAAGCCGACTGCTCCCCGTGTCATGGATCGCGCGGTATCGCCGCGATACAGCCGCTTGAAAATGTGGGGCAAATCAGCCTCGGAAATGCCCTCGCCCGTATCCTGCACCGTGATAACCACCGTGTTTTCAGCAGCATCAGCCCGCAGCGTAATCACACCTCCAGAAGGGGTAAACGCGATGGCATTATCAACGATTTCACCCACTGCCTGCATCAATTCCTGCTCATCAGCCTGAATGACCGGCACGCTCTCCGGTAACTCAACCTCCAACCGTACATCCTTGTTCCGGGCCATAGGCGAGAAGCGACCACTCAGTTTTTGCAAGAAGCTATTGACCTCTATCGTGTGAAAAACAAAGTCTTCAGCCGCATCCAACCGCGTCATCAGTAACAGTCGCTCCATTTGGCGAACGGTTTGTTTGATCTGAGAATCAATCACATCAAAATAATGCCCCCGTTTTTCGAGGTCGGGGGTATGCAGCAGTAAATAGGCTGTTGTACCAATGGTGGTCAAGGGCGTGCGAAAATCATGGGATACGTCACGGACAAAATCAGTCAGCGCCTTCACCCGCGCTTTTTCGGTTGCTAACTCCAACGCCTGCTGCTCGGCCCGCTTTAATTCAGTTACATCCCTGGCAACCGCTAAGACGGCTGTCTGCCCCATGAAGGTAATCGCCCGCGAGTTGACATGGATCGGAATATGACGGCCATCCCGCGCCACATGTATACCGTCAATATCATGCAGCTTGCCTTCTCCAAGCTGGCGCTGCAAACGATCCTGGAATTTAGCAGCATAATCCGGCGCATCAATATCGATGGTTTTCATGTGGAGGAGTTCATCGCGGCTGTAGCCGAGCCGGTCACAGGCGGCGAAGTTGACATCCAGGATGTTGCTCTCCTGGTCATGAATGAAAATGGCATCGTCAATCTGGTTATACAGCGCCCGATAACGCTCCTCACTCTCCTGAAGCGCGGCTTCCGCCTGTTTACGCTCGGTAATGATGGTCAGTGTCACCAAAATCTGGGTGGGTTCCCCATCGGATGTGGCGGTAAGAATCGTTTCCCGACTTTGCAGCCACTGCCACTGTCCGTAATGATCGCGCAGACGATACTCAATCGTACTCACGCTGTTGAGTTCGCCGCTGCTGGTCAATTGGCCCCAATGAGCCATGACACGCTCTTTATCGTCTGGATAGAGAGCATCGAGGAGCGATCCTGACGCTTCCAGTTCGCTTTGAGAATAGCCTAAGAAATCGCTGCGGTTCAGAAAGGTCGCTCGATGTTGGATCAAGTCCATAATATAGATCGTGTCGGGCGAATTCTGCGCGAGAAGCCGTAAATTCCTTTCCTTTTCGCGCAGCGACTCCTCGATCCGTTTACGCTCCAGCGCATAACGCAAGGATCGCCTCAGTATCTCGGCATTAACGTGTTCTTTTACGAGGTAATCCTGCGCCCCCCGCCGAACCGCTTCCAGGGCTAAATCGTCGTCGCTGTTGCCACTCAAAATGATAATGGGCAGGGTCGAAAATTGGGTTTGCACCTGGTCAAGCGCGGCTAAACCATAACTATCGGGAAGTTTTATATCCAACAGCAGCACATCAACTACATGAGAGCTAAGATAAGCGAGACCCTGCTTTAACGTCTCACACCAGGCTAGCTGTGCGTCGGCGATCTTTGCCATGTATCGAGTAAGGAGGAGATAATCATCCTCTCTGTCTTCAATCATCAGGACTTGCATACACCGTCTCCCAGATAGGGCGGATGGTATGGATACAACAAAGAAGGTTTCAGCGCCAAATTACCCTAATATTACATTTCTTACAATCATTCTAGCTCATATTCTCTTTATTATATCTTGACGTTTTAAATGACATCGATAACACAGCACCTTATGGACAAACCGATTAGAAAACGCCTAACCCAAGTGGGGTGAAAGTGTCCATGAAATTCGTCGAAAACAGCGTCTGGTTCAAAAAGGTCTCGAAATCATATCGATCAAGGCTTGAAATTGACGATAAGTATGGTTGTGAGAGATGGCCGCGCTCGCTCCCAGACGTGTTCCTGCGGGTTCAAGTCCGGGCAGGCAGCGCCACCTGGCGTCCATCGCGTAGGTTCAACGCCCCATAGAAGTACACATTCTGGCGTTGGGGATGCACCGCTACAATTGGGTTTGTCCAATGGGCGACCAGACCCGCGTCAGGGTGGCCTGAAAGTACAGGCTCATCTGATCCAGCGCCAGGATCACCCCATCGGGGTACGCTTGCAGAAAGTCGGTCACTTTTTTCCCAACTCCGCCTCAAAATCGGCAATGGTTTGGGCATCCGGATGCGAGCGATAGACCTTCTCCGTGCGCTGGTAACTCAAGCCGCATTCATGCAACAGCGTCCGATACGAGTCAAGGGTACGGTACTCGACGGCAAACCACCTTTGACGACGATTTGCAGGTCACTCACCGTCCAGAACTGCCCCCGGCTGATCCGCAGGTCGCTAGCGATCACCTGATCGGGGCGATACTGCTGGAGCCGCTGCTTCAAATCCGCCCGCTGCGCCCGGCTCAGTTTGAGGGCGTTTTCCCCCTGCCATTGCGCTTTCAGCCCGGTCAAGCCTGCCTGTCGATATTTGTGTGCCCACTCCCGAATCCGTCGGTCACTGACCTGAAGCAGCCGCAGCATGTCTGCTGTAGGCGTGCCACTCCCCTACAACCGCACCGCTTGCAGCCGTCTCAACTCGTAGGCATCGCGCGTCTGCCGTTCGGCTCGCTCAAACACCTGTTGCTCTTCATCCGTCAGTTGATATTGTGGTTTTCCCATACCCTTGATTATACATCAGGTGACTTTTTTTTTGTTTATTTAT
>CALMZT010000812.1 GCA_937870805.1 uncultured Chloroflexota bacterium | reverse complement strand
CTTGTTCAGGTGGAAAATGATGCAAAAATAGCGAGGATATGAAGTAATCAACCTCTTTGGTCGCAAAGGGAAGGTGCAAGGCATCGGCCTGGATTAAATCAATGTTATTTTTTGCCGAACCGTTATGACGCGCAACCGAAAGATGGCGAGTTGATAAATCCAGACCCCACAGTTTGACATCAATGCGGCGGTGTTGCGCCCAGCGCGCGATACGAATGGCTATATCGGCGGATCCCGCGCCAATATCGACTACTGTAAGCGCCTCTTGATGCCGTTGTAAACGCGGGTAAAGGTGTTGGGTCAATGCCCGAACGCCACCCAAGTAACGGTTAATGCGCCATAAATCGGCGAAGTTGGCCTGAACATCCTGGATCGATCCGGCTCCCATATCCAATAATTCTTGAATGTCCACGCGCTCCGGTACGAAAAACGAGGGCGGCTGAGGCAAATAAGCTGGATTTGCAGGCGCAGCAGGCATTGACCAATCTTTCAACAATTAAAATTGCTAAGTGCTGTATTCTTGAGACAATACAACGGCCTCATTAGTATCCTGATAGAATAAGATAAATAGATGATTTTCGCTTGAATTGTATTTTGGTAAATGACCTCCCGCTTCTGGGTTCTTGCTTCTGGTTGCATATGACCGTTGGGCTTCAATCTCGGCAGCGCTGATACACTGTGTTATGCTTGTCTATCTACTCATCTGGCTAATCAATTATGGAGACCCCGCATGACCACTGACCGTGTTCGCGGCATGTTGACGCTCGAAGACTTGAAGCAAAAAGTCGAATCCGGTGAGGTCGAAACCGTTGTGACCATGTTTACCGATCTGTATGGTCGGCAGATGGGCAAACGGGTGACAGCAGAATTTTTCCTCGACCAAACGGCCAAGTCGGGGATGCACGCCTGTAATTACCTACTGACCGTCGATATGCCGATGGAGCCGGTGGCAGGCTACCAATATGCCAGTTGGGAATTAGGCTACGGCGACTTTCACTGTGTCCCTGACCTCAGCACCCTGCGTATGGCGACATGGCTGGACAAAAGCGCACTGGTAGTTTGCGACCTGTATGACGAAAAAACGCACGATCAGGTCAGCGTTGCTCCCCGCAGTATCTTAAATCATCAAGTTGCCGTGGCGGCGAAGATGGATTATGTGGCGCAGGCGGCATCTGAACTCGAATATTTCATTTTTGAGGAAACCTATAAATCAGCCCGTGAGAAACAGTATATTAACCTGGAGCATTTCGGCGCGTACATCGAGGATTACCATATCTTGCAGGGTACGCGCGAGGAAATTCTGAATGCTGCTGCCCGAAAACACCTGTCTGACAGCGGCGTCCCGGTGGAATTCAGCAAGGGAGAATGGGGGCCGGGGCAGCATGAATTGAATGTGCGCTATGCCGACATTAGCACAATGGCTGACCGCCACACCATCTATAAGCAGTGCTTCAAAGACCTCGCCCATCAGTTAGGATTGGCAGTCACATTCATGGCGAAATTCGACGCCAGCGTTGCCGGTTCCAGCAGTCACCTGCACCTGAGCCTTTGGGACTCGAAGGGTGAGAAAAATATTTTCGCCGGAAAGAAAATTTTTGGTCCGATAGAGGGGTCTAATGAGTTTCGCTGGTTTCTCGGCGGTTGGATCGCCCACGCGCGTGAAATGATGGTGTTCTATGCGCCGACCATCAATTCCTACAAACGTTACCAATCAGGTTCATGGGCGCCTACCAGCCTGGCCTGGAGTTTTGACAATCGTACCGCAGGCTTCCGCGTGGTTGGTCACGATTCATCGTTGCGGATTGAGTCGCGTATTCCGGGTGCAGACATCAATCCTTATCTGGCTTATGCCGCAGCGTTGGCTTCTGGCTTGGATGGCATCCGCAACAAGATTGAACCGCCCCCGATTTTTGAAGGCGATGTTTACTCGGCGGCTGACCTGCCCAAAGTGCCGATGACACTGCGCGATTCCATCGCCGAGTTAGAACATAGCGAGTTTGCGCGGCGGGCGTTCGGTGAAGCTGTAACGGAACATTACCTCCACTTCTATAAGTCCGAGCAGGCTGCGTATGATAAAGCCGTCACCAGTTGGGAGCGCGCCCGTTATTTTGAACAGATTTGACGGGATCACGCTTTTATATTTTGTTTCAGACATCAGGAGATTATTATGCGTTTGAAGGATAAAGTGGCGCTCATCACAGGCGCTGGAAACGGCATCGGATGGGAAACGGCGCTGCTGTTCGCTCAGGAAGGCGCAGCGGTGGTAGTCGCGGATGTGGTGGATGCGGCAGGTGAGAAAACTGAGTGAGACTTCTTCGGTTTCGACCACCGGCGCGACTTCCTGTGTGGGGATGACTGCGTTGGCGAGCAGCCCCGCGCCGAGCATGACGCTCGGGTTCGACGTGTTCGTGCACGACGTGATGGCCGCGATGACGACGTGGCCGTGGTCCAGCGAGAACGTCTCGCCGTCCATGCTCACCTCGACGGCGGTCTCGGAGCGATCTGCGATGACGGTCCCTGCCGCGATGACCGGGGCGGGTGCGGGGTCC
>CALMZT010000811.1 GCA_937870805.1 uncultured Chloroflexota bacterium | reverse complement strand
GTTTCGTACCACTTACGCACCAGAAACGCCGCTGCCCCAGCAAACCATCATCCTCCAAGTCATGGACAAAATCGCCGCCAATGAGACACCTGATTTTTATGGCGACATCTCTCCCTTCTACCTCTATCTGCAAAATGGGCTTGCGGGACCCACGCGCGAACTGGCGGATTTGCAGCGTTTCAGCGGCATCTTTGGCTTGGCGCTCGTGCCGGCGGTGTATCTATTCGGATTTGTCGTTCATGGACGCTGGACAGGATTATTTGCGGCAGGCATTACCAGTGCGTCGCTGTGGACGCTGGCGCTGGCAAAATCCGGCACCGTTTTTCCCGCGCTTGCCGTGTGCAGTGCGTTGTATTTGGCGCTGCTATACACTGGCGAGGATAAGCAGCGGACGAGGTATAACTCATCTCTACAAGGTGAGCCAATAGACCGGAATACGGAAGCGGGCGAACACACAGGTTCGCCCCTACAGATTAATGATGTTCACCCCTCCTCAGGTTCTCGTCGCTGGATTTTTCCGCTGGCGGGACTCGTGCTGGGTTTTGGCTGGCTGATCTCACCATACTTCGCGCTGATGGCGCTGATGCTGCCCGCGCGGGCGCTGTTCGGTTTTCTTGATGAACGTCCCGCGTGGTGGGATCAAGCTGTGCGCAGCATCCGACGTCTCTATCGAAGGTCGATTATTCCGCTCTTGCTTGCCATTCTCTTCACACCGATCTTGATTCCCCTCATCGTCGGCTATCGCTGGCTGCGAGCGCAACGCCGTATGCCTGATTCGCTTGTGACGCTGTTGACGGCTGCTGTCGTCGTGCTGCCTTTCGTGCGGCTTGCGTCCGCTTTTCAGTGGCTTCCTACTCCCAACATCTCCCCCGACTTTGAACTGCTCACGGGCATTCCCCGACTCTACGCCATGCTGGATGCGCTGGCGGGCGGGCTGCTGCTGTTCAATCTCACACGCGACCCCTCCTCTGTTCACGGCATTATCAACCGCCCGGTGTTTATGCCATTGTTAGGCGCGCTGTACATCATGGGTTTGCTGGCGTGGGCGTGGCGCATCTATCGCACGCGGCGCTGGCGCGAAGGCTGGCTGCTAGCTGCGCTGATGGCTACGCTGCTGCCTTCCGCGTTGAACCTGCCGCTGCCGCTGACCTATCCTGATCTGCGGTATGCTGCTGTTGCGCTGCCCATCGCTGTTTTCATTGCCGCGTATGGCGCGTCTATCATCGCCCGCACGCTGCAAACTCTATTCGGTAGATTTGGAATCGGGCTGGCAATTCTCCTGTTCGTCGTGATGCTCGGCTTCGTCGCCAACGACGCACGCCAGCATTACAATAACGTCGCGCTCCCTGCTTACGAGCGTGCCGCCCCGCTGCTGTATGAAATCAACCCTTAAAGCGCCCCACTTCACAATTACCTTGCACAGCATTACAATGTGCGGCGGGTGATAGGGGGTAACAGTGAACCGTTGGCTCAGTTTTGATCTGATTTTCTTCGACTGCGACAGCACGCTCTCGGCAATTGAAGGTATTGACGAACTCGCGCGCCTCAAAGGCAAAGAGTGGCGGGTCGGCTTGCTGACGCAGAAGGCGATGGATGGCGACCTTGATCTGCGCGAAGTCTATGGCAAGCGGCTGCAAGCCATCCGTCCTACGCGCGGGCAGTTGAAGGAGATCGAAGAACGCTATTGGGAAACTATCGTCCCCGAAACGGTGGAAGTCCTCGCAGCGCTGCGCTTCCTCAACAAGCAAGTGTTCATCATCAGCGGCGGCTTGGCAGAACCCGTGCGCGGCTTTGGCAAACGTTTAGGCGTGCCGCCGGAAAATGTGCGCGCTGTCGAACTGGAATACAACGAACTCTCCGGCGAATGGTGGCGCTATCACGACCACAGCACGCGCGCCGGACAAACCTACATGGATTACAACGAAGGTCCGCTGACGGTATCGAGTGGCAAGCCGCAGGTCGTGCGTGAACTGGCAGGCGAAAAGCCCGGACGCCGTTTGATGGTCGGTGACGGTGCATCAGACTTAGCAACGCGCGCCGTCGTGGATTTATTCGTGGGCTTCGGCGGTGTCGTTGCGCGGGAAAAAGTCAAAGCGGGCGCAGAAGCGTTTATCGGCAGCGCATCACTTGCGCCGATTCTGCCCATCGCGGCAGGTGCGGCAGGTTACGCGCGCGTCGTCGGCACACCGCATCAAGCCGTCTTCGACAAAGGCATTGCGCTGGCGCTCGACGGCGGACTTAGTATTCAAAACGAAGACCTCAACACAGCCTTTAGGAGCGCATTCTCGAAATGAAAAAAGCCATCATCTTTGATATGGACGGTTTGCTGGTCGAATCCGAATCCATCTGGGCAATCGCCGAAGACGCCATGCTGACCGAACGCGGATTGACACTCAACGCCGCTGCCCGCGAAGCATTGGTTGGGCTACGCATCGACGAATTTATGGCGAAGATGCGCGCTATTTACAATCTGCAAGAGACGAACGAATTTTTAGTCGAAGAACTGATTGTGCGAATGCTGGAACTCATTCCGCGTCAGGTGAAGCCACAGCCAGGCGCGCAAGAACTGGTGAACTATGTCGCGCAGCAAAATATCCTCTGTGCC